>NZ_CP042464.1:2705000-2910000 GCF_015074785.1 Segatella copri | reverse complement strand
TCCGATACTTTCTGCCACCGTACGGTTGGCGAGAAGCATGAATTCCTCGACGAGTTTATTGGCATCCTTAGAGCGCTTGTAGTAGCAGCTTACTGGTTTCCCCTTTTCGTCAACGTCGAAATGCAACTCTTCGCGGTCAAACTTAACAGCACCATTTTTGAATCTTGCGGCACGCAGTTTCTTAGCCAGTCTGTCAAGCGTAATGAGCTGAAGTGCGTTTTCTCCCTGATAAGGATGTTCCTTTGTTTCGGCTGGAGCAGGTTCGCCAGTACCATCAATCACACCATTTGCTTCGAGGAGTTCCTGTACCTCTTCATATTTATATCGGCGGTCGCTCTCTATGACGGTATGTACGATGCGATAGTTCTTGACTTCGGCATTGTTGTCGAGTTCGAAGATGACGCTGTACGCAAGTTTTTCCTCATTAGGACGAAGCGAGCAGATAAAGTTACAGAGACGCTCTGGGAGCATCGGGATGGTGCGATCTACGAGATATACAGATGTTGCACGTTTCACAGCTTCCTTGTCGATGATGCTGCCCTCTGTGACGTAATGTGACACATCTGCGATATGAACACCTACCTGCCAGTTACCATTCTCCAATCTCTGGATACTGAGGGCATCATCAAAGTCCTTGGCATCCTTCGGGTCGATGGTACAAGTGAAAACTTTTCGGAAGTCCTCTCGTTCTTTGTAATCCTGTTCTGTGATGTCGCCGCTTATCTTGTTGGCTGCATCTTCAACATTCTTTGGATACTTATAAGGTAATCCATATTGAGCAAGAATAGAATTCATCTCAACATCATTATCACCCATCTGGCCAAGAATATCAACAACTTCGCCAATAGGACTCTTGTTTTCTCCATCAGGCCACTCGATAATTCGTACCACCGCCTTGTCATCGGTCTTTCCTCCCTTTACTTTTCTTCTAGGAATGATGATGTTGTGAGCAAAGACATCGCCAGGTGTCACGAGGTAAGCCAGATCCTTATCTACTTTCAGACGCCCTACGAAGGTATCTTTAGCGCGTTCAAGGATTTTGTTGACCTGTGCCTCCTTGATGTGGTTCTTACGGCGAGCGAGGAAGGTGAATTCCACCCTGTCGCCATTAAGTGCTCCCATCGAATTACGTTCAGAAACGAAAATAGGCTTCTCGCTATCATCAGGGATAACAGAGTTTTTGCCATTTGCCTTCCTAACGAATTTACCTTCCATCACCTGTATGCTTTGATTCAGGCGATAAGAATTATCACTTACCTTAGCCAGGTAGTCATCCCATGCCATTTCCTCCATAATGTCAATCGCCAGCATCTTAAGCGGATGCGTCGTAAGATGGAGGGAACGGAATATCTCTTTAAAGCTGAGCGTTTCGCCCGGTCTTTCGGCAAAGAATTCCTGCAGCATCTCAGTGAGCTGCGCTTTGTTCATTCTTTTGCCACCTTTTTTACCTTTTCCCATAAATTATGACTATTATTAGTTTTATAAGGCAAAGAAACAAAAAAAAAAGGAGAAAACAAAGTTTCTTGGCATCTTTTTTCGTTTTTTATTAAATATGAGGCAAAAAAGGACACTTGTTTCGATTTTTTTTCATAAGTTGCGTCGCATGCCGCCTTCATCATGCCGTGGTGGGCATAACGGTACACAGCTTCTCCACATCCTCTTCGAAAGTCTCACGATTCAATGCCTTGTTCTTGAATGCTGACCGATAGTTGTAGATAGTGCGAGGCATATAGAACAACAGGGAGGCAATCTCGGAACTGTCCTTAACGCCCAATCTGATGAGGGCAAATATGCGCAATTCGGTGGTGAGGCTCCTGCTATGTGCTGGTTTCACTTGTTCTTCTGGTTTGAGCAAGGCATTGAACTCTTCTATGAACGAAGGATACATGTCGAGGAAGGCGGTGTCGAACTGTAGCAAGAAGGTGGCTGAGTCCTTGTCTGACAAGCGTGAGGAGGAAGTCATATTGAGCAAGTCGTTTCCTTGTCCCACTTTGATCTTTCGGTGTACCAATAATTCAAACTTGCTCAGTCGGTCAATGAATTTGGCGCATAGGTCGATATACAGTTTCGCCAATCGCTCGCGTTGCTTGTTGGTGTCTGTCAAGCGTGTGTTGAGCAAGTTGAGTGCATCGTTGAGGCTTGATAATTGCGTGTTGCTGTCAGATAGTTCGATACGATGCTTGTGCAGCAACTTGTTTTGTTGTCTATAGAAGTAGAAAAGCACGAGCATGATGATGAGGAGGATGGAAATCCCCCACAAGGCAGCGCGCATCAAGTTGTTTTGTGCGGTTAGCTTCTCTCGATAGTTCTTGACAATGATAGGCAGCTTTTGCGAGATTTCGATGATGCGCAGTCGGTTGTTGTACGCCTTTGCGTCATCCATGGCAAAGTTGATATAGCGTTCGGCTCTAGAAACGTTCTCGTTGTCTTTCTGGTATAGATACATGGCAAAGTCTTGTAACGCAAGATTCTCGCGAGTGCAGTTCTTCAGGTCACTGATACATGCCTGTACGATGTACTCTTCGTATTTCTCGGGTTGATGATTTGCACTATAGTTGTTGGCTATTGCAAATGCCGCCATGGCATAGTAACGAGAGTTGACAGGTATTTCCTTCAAGACACGAAAGTAGTGACTCAATGCCTTCTTGTCGTTACGTTCCACGTAAATGTAGTATTCTCCCAGGAAAAAATTGTAACGTTTGTCATTCTTGCTGAGCAGACCGACCGCCTGTTTCAGAAACTCAGCAGCTTTTTGTCTGTACTTGGGAGCGTATGTTGCGTCATGGCAATAGTCAGACCAATACATATATATATAATACTTCGTGATAGTATAGTCAAAGGAAAGAGATGGAGTGAGCGAGGAAAAGTCTATCTCATTGAGCAGAGACATAGCCTCTCCATAAAGTCCACCGATGGCAAGCAGTGATGCTTTTTCTATTCTGCTTTTGTCATGGTAGAACTGGTTGGCGGTCTTATCAGCCAACTCTATGGACTTGTCAACATACACCATGGCGGAATCAAACTGATAAACGTAGTATTCATTGAATAGCTTGTCATAGATAGAAAGTAACGTGGCGGTGCTCTTGTCCTTGTCCATGATTCCCTTGTAGGTGTTGATACTAGCCTCCTTTTGCTTGAAGATTTTGGATCTGTTGTCTAAAAGGCTATCTAAAGTAAAAGAAAGTTTCTCGTTTCTTGTTGCAGACAAATGGCAACAAGAACATATCAATATGAATGTTATAATAATTCTTTGCATGGTAATCTCGCTTTTTAAAATTGTGTGCAAATATACAAAATTATTTTTGGGTAGCCAAATAATAGGCTGTGTTTTTATGAAAAAACACTTATTACCGCAAAATCCCCTCCAAAGACGAATGTACTTGATACGAATTTCCGATTATTTGTATGTTGCTCATTATCATGGGAATAAGGGATTTGTCATCATTCGTTTTTGTACTAATCGTGTACTTTGCCGCATGATGGTAGTAGATTATGACTATCTTTGCCGCATCTTTTAACAAAAATAACCATCAACTAAATGTTTGAATTATGAAGAAACCTTTCATTATGCTTATGATGAGTAGTTGCTTATTGTTAACTCCTTCCATGGCACAAGTAGTGGTCAATGATCCTGTAGCAACAAGTCAGGCTGTCATTACTTGTGGCAATGCTCGTTTTACGGTTCTTACTCCGGAGATGATAAGAGTGGAGTATAGCGATCAAGCGAAGTTTGAGGATCGGGCGACCTTCACCATTGTCAATCGTAAGTTGGATGCGCCTCAGTTCACCAAGAGTGAGGATGACACCTATTTATATATAATGACATCCAACCTGAAGCTCAAGTATCGCAAGGGAACTGATCCACGCACCCTTCCAGCCTCTTCAGCCAATCTTACCATCGCTATAACAGGTAATGGTGTTTCTACAGTTTGGTATCCTGGCAAACCAGATCCACTGAACTTAAAAGGAACTTGCCGTACATTGGATGGTCTGATGGGCGATAGCAAGCGTTCGGAAATGGAAAGTGGTTTGGTTTCTCGCTCTGGTTGGGCTGTGATAGACGATTCATGGGCTTCACCTCGTTCTGATGGAGGACGTTCTTATGCCTTGTCTCCTAATAGTGATATGGGGTATCCTTGGTGGACACAGCGTGCAGACAATCATGCCATGGATACTTATGTGTTAGGATATGGCCATAATTACAAGAAAGCTCTTGCAGACTATACCAAGATTGCTGGTAGCATCCCTCTGCCACCTGATTATGTGTTCGGTTACTGGTATAGTAAGTATGCTTCTTATTCGGCAGATGATTATCGCAACATTATGAGCGACTTGAAAGCCAATAAGATACCTACCGATGTGATGATTCTCGATATGGATTGGCATTGGAATGGAAATGCTTATAGTCAGTCGGAAGGTCGTGGTGGTTGGACTGGTTGGTCATGGAACACCAACCTCATACCTAATCCAAAAGGTCTTCTTTCCGAGATGCGCTCACAAAATTTTAAGACTGCGCTCAATTTGCATCCTGCCGATGGTATCAATCAGATAGAGTCGCCTACTTATTTCGCTGCCATGAACAGTGAATTAGGTGGCAAGTACCTGAATGACAATCGTGACAATATAAATTGGAGCTTGGATTATACCGATTTCACCAAGTCGTTCTTTAAGAATATAATTCGTGACCATGAGAGCGAGGGTGTGGATTTCTGGTGGATAGATTGGCAACAATATCTTACCAGTCCGTATACCAACTCGTTGAGTGAGACTTTCTGGTGTAATTATGTCTTCTTCAATGAGGCTGCCAAGCGTGACAACCATCGTCCTGTTATCTTCCATCGTTGGGGAGGCTTAGGCAGTCATCGTTATCAGATTGGTTTCTCGGGTGATGCCAATATTAGTTATGAGGCTTTGGCTTTTGAACCTTATTTCACAGCTACGGCATCTAATGTGGGCTATGGATATTGGGGACATGACTTAGGAGGCCACATGTTCTCGAACGAGGAGTTGGTAAACAATCCTAACTTGGTGTTGCGATGGATTCAGTTTGGTGTGTTTACTCCTATATTCCGTACTCATGCTACCAGCGATTCTCGCATAGAACGCCGTATTTGGAAATTCTCAAATTTCCCAACCATCTTGGAAGCAGTTCGTCTGCGTTACTCTCTCTTCCCTTATATATATACCATGGCGCGTAAGACCTATGATACTGGTGTGTCAATCTGTCGTCCATTGTACTATGAGTATCCTGAGGTAGAAGAAGCATATACATACGATAATGAGTATTTCTTTGGTGACGATATCTTAGTGGCACCTATCACTGAGAAATCTGATGCAAGAGGTATCACGACAAAGGATGTATGGTTGCCAGAAGGAAAATGGTGGAGTGTGTCTACTAATGAATTGATAGAAGGTCCTCGTTTGGTTACCATGTCATTCACAGATAAGCAGATACCTTATTTCTATCGTCAGGGAGCATTGATTCCTAACAATCCTGCAGACGTGATGAATGTTACGGAACGTCCTTCGCAATTGGTGCTCAACATAATTTCTGGAGAGAATGGCAAAGGTTCCATTTATGAGGATGATGGTGATAATCCTGATTATTCATCTAATTATGCAGAGACTATGCTTAGACAGAGCTTTGATGGGCATGTAGGTGAGTATGTCATTTCTCCTCGCAAGGGTACATCTAAGGAGGCTCCAAGTAGTCGCTCTTATAAATTGTTGATATACAATACAGATAAGCCATTGTCCGCTAAGGTGGATGGAATGCAAGTTACTTTCACTTATAATGCGGAGAGTAAGTGTACTACGATTGAGGTACCTTCTGCAAGTTGCTCTATGGGGCATCGCATAGAAGTGGAGTATGCCACAAGTTCTGCTGTGGCAAGTATCACGGCAAATGATGCAAAGATAGCTTATGACAGTGCCAGCACAAAGTTTATCGCATCTGCCCAATGCTCAAAGAAAATATTGGTAGAGTAATCAAGATAATTATCATAAAATAATTATACTATCCAAATAATAATTTAAAACAATTAAAAATGAAGACATTCCTAAAAAAGACAATTGCACTGGCATGTTTTGCCATGCTGATGCCTCTTTCGCTTCTTGCGCAAGATGTTCTGAAAGTGCACGGAATCGTTACTGACCCTTCGGGTGAGCCCCTGATAGGTGTCAATGTAAAGGCTGGCTCTTCTAGTGTGGGAGCAGTCACTGATTTGGATGGAAAGTATTCCATCGAAGTTTCACCTAAATCTACTCTTACCTTTTCATACGTAGGTTTTGAGACAGTCGTTGAGTCGGTGAAGAACCGCAGACAGATGGATGTCACCATGAAGGAGAGCTCTGATGTGCTCAATGAGGTGGTGGTTATCGGTTATGGTACTATGGACAAGAAAGAGCTTACTTCTGCCATTTCTCACGTAAGCGAGAAAGACTTCCTCACCATCAGTTCCCCTGATGTTTCCATGATGATCCAGGGTAAGGTGTCGGGCGTGAGCATCACCAATACCGCGGTGGGCGACCCAAACAATCAGGCAAGCATCCAGATTCGTGGTGTCTCCTCTCGTGCCGCAGGCAATGGACCTCTGATTGTGATTGACGGTGTGCCAGGTGGCAACCTCACCAACATCAATCCTAATGACATCGCTTCTTTCGACGTATTGAAGGATGGTGCAGCCTCTGCTATCTATGGTACTCGTGGTTCCAATGGTGTCATCTTGGTAACGACCAAGAAGGGAAGCAAGGACGGCAGAACGCACGCTTCTTACTCTACCTCTTATACTTGGAACACGATGGTGAAAGACCTGAAGATGATGAACGCTCAGGATTTCCGTGATGTTCGTCTGGGATGGGGTGACTCTGGCGTTGACCTCGGCGGTAATGTAGATTGGCTTGATGCCGTCAGCCGTACGGGTACTACCATGCAGCATACCCTGACCCTCAGTGGTGGCAATGACAAGAGCAACTATCGTGTGAGTGCCGATTATCGTGATGCCAAGGGTATCGACCTTCGTTCTCGTCGTCAGGAGTATGGCGCTCGTGCCAACATCATGCATACCACCAAGGGTGGACTCTTCACCATTACTGCCAATGTCGCTCCTCGTGTCATCTACAGCGACAAGGCTGATTACAGCGTATTCAAGGATGCTCTTGAGGCTAACCCAACTACTCCTTTGATGGATCCAGATAATCCGATTCGTTATTATAACTTCAAGGGTCAGGTTGTGGGTTCCAATCCTGTGGAGCGTCAACTCTTGGAGACTGATAAGGATGATATCCGTTTGATCGACTGGGATGGTACCGTTAAGTTGAACCTCTTGCCTTTGTTGGCAAAGAATGCATCTGGCAATCATCATCTCTCTACACAGGTGATGTTCGCTGACCATCAATATACTCATGATGCCTCTTGGTTCCGTCCTTCTACCAGCACCATAGCTATTGAGAGTGGTCGTGAAGGTGAGGCAAGTCGTTCTTCCAGCAAGGAGAGCCAGTATGTAATGGAGTGGCTCACTAATTATAGCGGTAGCTTTGGCAAGCACAATGTGAAGGCTATGGCAGGTTACTCTTACCAGTATTCTCAGTATTCTGGTTTGAACGCATCCAACAAGGATTTCCCTAATGATGCTCTGGGTCCAGACAACTTGGGTGCTGGTGAGTTTAATAAGGAAGAAGGTGAGGTAAACATGGGCAGTTACAAGAACGATGCCAAGCTCATCGCTTTCTTCGGTCGTGTAAGTTACGACTATGCAGGCAAATATATGTTTACCGCTTCTCTTCGTCACGAGGGCTCCTCTAAGTTTGGTGCTAACCACAAGTGGGGTAACTTCCCAGCTGTATCAGCTGGTTGGCGTATCTCTGAAGAGAAGTTTATGAAGGGCGTCCAGTGGATCAGCGACTTGAAACTTCGTGCCGACTATGGTGTGACGGGTAACCAAAACTTCGATAGCTACAAGTCATTGAATACCATGAATGGATTTGGCTACTATATATATAATGGTAAGTTCTTCCAGGTTTGGGGTCCAGCCAAGAATGTGAACCCTGACTTGATGTGGGAGAAGGGTAAGAACTGGAACGTAGGTATCGACTTCTCTTTGCTCAACAATCGCATCTATGGTTCTTTGAACTACTTCAACCGCAAACAGCAAGACTTGTTGGGTGACTACAAGGTATCTGTTCCTCCATACCTCTTCGACAATACATTCGTCAATGTAGGTACGATGAAGAACTACGGTTTTGAGTTTGACCTCAATTTCCGCCCTGTCACTACCAAGGATTTCTCTTACGACTTCAACCTCATCGGTTCTACCATGCAGAATAAGTTCGTAAGCTTCAGCAACTCCCAGTTTGTAGGTCAGGACTATTATGATGAGGTAGGTACTTCTGATCCATATCCTTACTACAACTTGCAGCGCATTGAGAAAGGCGAGTCTATCGGTAACTTTTATATGTGGAGATATGCTGGTCATACAGAGGATGGCGAGTGGTTGGTCTATGACAAGAGCGGTGACATCATCCGTGCTTCCCAAGCAACGGCAGACGACCGTGTGAAGGTGGGCAATGGTTTGCCTAAGTTTACCTTGTCTTCCAGCCAGAACTTCCGCTACCGCAACTTCGACTTGTCGTTGTTCTTCCGTGGTGCGTTTGGATATGACATCTTCAACATCCACGATTTCTATTATGCCAACCGCAACTTCACTGGCAATCGCTTGCAGAAGGCATACGGCAAGAACTTCAAGATTTCAGGCAATGCCAACCCTGTGGTTTGTGATTACTTCTTGGAGAGAGGTGACTACTTGAAGCTCGACATGATTACATTGGGCTATACGCTCAATTTGCAGAAGTGTCGTTTCATCGACCGCATTAGAGTATATGGTACTGTAAAGAACGTGTTCACCCTTACCAAGTTTAGCGGTGTAGATCCTTCTACCTATCAGGTGAACGGACTCACCCCAAGTGGACAAGGTTCTCGTGACTACTATCCATCTACCCGCCAGTTTATCATTGGCTTGAACGTAGATATCTGATAATCATCTAAAAATATAGAAATAATGAAAATATTCAATTATATTGTATCTGCTGCTTTTGGTACACTTGCCATGACAAGTTGTACTGATTTGAGCGAGAAGCTCTACGATCAGGTGGCATCAGAGAACTATTATAATACCAAGAACGATGTGGTCAGAGCCACATTCCGTCCTTTTGAGCATGCTTACTGGAGCATAGAGAGTCGTCATGTGCTCAACGAGCTTACTGCCGACCAACTGATTACTCCTACCCGTGATGGTTGGTGGGATGATGGTGGAAAATGGCGTAGATACCACTATCATGAGTATAATGTAGAGGACGGAGGTGATTGCCAGACCGAATGGAATGGCTGCTTCCAGGGTATCATGCAGAGTTGTAAGGTCATAGAGGACTTAGGTACGCTTTCTTTTGAAAAGTTCGGTTTCTCACAGTCTGAGTTCAACAACCTTACAGCCCAGTGCCGCGTGTTGCGAGCATGGTTCTACCTTCGTTTGCTCGATGGTTTCCGCAATGTGCCATTGGTGACCACAACCACTGGCGCTTCCATGAAGCAAGTGGAGCCTAAGGTAATCTACGATTTCATAGAGAGCGAGTTGAAGGAGTGCTTGCCACTTCTTGTTGAGAAGACAGAGCTTGGAACAAACTCTACCCTTCAAGGTCAGTGGACCAAGGCAGGTGCAGCCGCCTTGTTGGTTCGTCTTTATCTTAATGCCCAAGTATATATCGGCGAGGATCATTATACAGAGTGTGCCCAAGTGGCTCAAGACATCTTGGATGGCAAGTATGGCAAGTATCAAGTAGCAGACCGTTGGGATGCCGCCTTTGACTGGGACAATGATGCTTGTGATGAGGTAATCTTCGGTTTCCCAGGTGCCCCAGGCTATAGCCATTGGCAGTATGATGGCGATACCTATATGTGGACAGTACCTGCACGTGCCAACTATTATCTCAATGATACCAAGAACAAGGCAGGTGGTCATAACACGAAGTATGCAGCTTCTCCAAGCTATGCGCCTAACGGTACGATGTATAAGTACGACTTGGGTATGCCTATCCAGAAATTCAAGAAATATCCAGACGATGAGCGTCTGAAGCTCTATCGCAACTTGGGTAACAGCAAGCGTGAGGGTATGTTCTTGTATGGCTACTTGGAGTATAAGGATGAGAATGGAGCTACCAAGCGTGTAAAGGCACCAGAGGTAGATTATGAGTTGTATATCCGTGATGCTGTGGGCAAGTTCCAGAGCACTCCTCCTACCAAGTGGCTATCTGCAACCTCTTCTACCTTGCGTGATGGTGACCATAACTCAGGTTGGCATTTCGTAAAATATCCTCTTTATAGCGATGATGATGAGCATCAGTTGGAGAGCGATTATACAGAGATTCGTTTGCCAGAGATTATCTACTCGCTCGCAGAGTGCAAACTTCGTCAAGGCAAGCCAGAGGAGGCAGGTAAGTTGCTCAACAGCGTGCGCAAGCGTAATTATCCTGCTGCTGATTATGAGGAGTATCTCTATGCGCCTGAGGGTAATGCCAAGCTTGACCTGGACGAGATGCTCGATGAGTGGGGACGTGAGTTCTTCGCAGAGAGCCGTCGCCGTATCGACCTCATCCGCTATGGCAAGTTCTCTTCTGGTACCTGGTGGGACAAGACTCCAGATGCCGACAAACATACAGAGATTTGGCCTATCATGCGTGATGTCTTGAATGCAAACCATGAGTTGGTTCAGAATCCTGGTTATAATAAGTAAACCATTTTTAATAAGATACAATTATGAAACGAAATATTCAATTGAAGCAATTCAGCCTCAGCTTGTTTATTTTCTCTCTCCTGATGACCTTGTTTACTGGTTGTGATGGCGAGAAAGACTTGAAGATCATTGATGGTAATCTGCCAATTAAGACTTCTACGTTGTTCATGGTGGGTGATGCAACCCCAAATGGATGGAGTATAGACGATCCAACTCCTTTTACCCAAAAGGCAGATGACCCTATGCTCTTTACTTGGGAGGGTACTCTCAATGCAGGAGAAATGAAACTTTGTCTTGTAGCTGGTAGTTATGACAATCCGTTTATCCGTCCAGTCAATGACCAAGAGATAATCTCTAAGTCAAATGTTAGTGGACAGACTTTTGCGATGTGGGCAGGCGCCCCTGATAACAAGTGGAGAGTTACAGATGCTGGTAAATATCGTCTTACGTTTGATATGCGCAATTGGACCATGTCTACCGAATACCTCGGTGAGAAAGAAAAGCCAGCTGTTGAGCCTATATCTTTAGAACACCTGTATATTATCGGAACCGCTACTCCTGGTGGCTGGGACTGGGGACAGGCAACTGAACTTACGAAGAGTTCTGACTACATCTTTGTATACGAAGGAGAATTAAAGACAGGTGAATTGAAATTTAGTGGCGAAAAAGATTGGGGTGCTTCCTTCATCCACTGCCCTTCAGATGGTGTCAAGATTAACAAGGATGGTGTAGAGGATGAGAAGTTCGAATATTACGCTGGTGGTAACGACAACAAGTGGAGAGTAGAGGTACAGGGCAAGTATCGCTTAACCTTGGATCTTAAGCACTGGACCATCAAGTCAGAGTTCTTGGGTGAGCTTCAGAAAGAAACACATATCTATATGATAGGTGATGCTACCGCAGGTGGTTGGGCTTGGGACAACGCGCAAGAGTTTACCCAGGATGCATCTAACAAGGATGTATTTACATGGGAAGGTCAACTCACGGAGGGTACATTTAAGATGAGTGAGGAGAAAGATTTCAACGCTCCTTTCTATCGTCCTTCTTCTGCCAATGTCACAGTAGATGCTAGTGGAGTTTCGGCTTCAGATATGGTCTTCACGGCAAGTCCTGACGACCAGTGGAAAGTAACAGAGGCAGGTACTTATCAAATCACCATTGACATCAACAACAAAACGATAAAGGTGGTAAAGAAATAATCAATTAAAGCGATTAGAACAATGAAAAAATCAATATTATTTTCCTTGGCGATAGTTGCCGTTTCTCTGTTTGGCTCTTGTGCCAATGATGTGGAAATGAACTATCCTTCTACTCACAAGCTATCCAACCTTCCTGTAGTGGAAGGTGTCCACGATGGTGTGAAGGCTCCTCTCTATTGGAGTGTATATGAGTATTGCATGTTGCAAAACGCTAAAGGTGTAAGCAACAACGATATGGATCTTACCTCCGACCAATGGGATGAACTTATCGACTATGTGGCCACCCAACTCAAGCCATCAGGCTATGACATGATTTGTACGGATGGTTTCATCCCAATGCTTTCCGAGGATGAGAGCGGTTATATGACCCATTATGGTTCTCAGGCTCTTAAGGACATTGCAGCCAAGTGTAAGGCGAAGGGCTTGAAACTGGGTGTCTATGACAATCCTCTCTGGATTCATGGTCCAAGAGAAACCAAGATAGAGGGCACGGAATATACCTTCAACGACCTCTTCTATAATGGCGAGAATAAGGACAAGTTGTCTCATCCTACTGCCAAGGACATGGATTTCTCTTGGGCTGTAGCCGAGAATCCCGGTTGCAAGGAGTATATCGATGGCTTCTTCAAGCATTACAAGGAGATGGGTGTAGAGTTCATCCGAATGGACTTCCTCTCTTGGTATGAGGATGGACAGGATCGCAACGTCGGTGTCACTGGTCGTGGCTATGGTCGCGAGAGCTATGCGCTCGCCATGCGATACATCGCCGAGTCTGCCAAGAAATATGGTATCTTCACCTCACTTGTGATGCCTCACTTGTATGCCGACGCACAGGTAGAGAGCCTTTATGGTAACATGATTCGTATCGTGGCAGATACAGGTACTGGTGGCTGGTGGCACTGCTCTGCCCAGGACAAGGGTAAGTCTTATCGCACATGGCCTAACTGCATGAATATGTTTGATGGATTTACCTATTGGTCGCATATCAGCGGTCGCAACAAGGTGATTCTCGATGGTGACTTCATTCGCCTCAATACATTCGATACGGATGCAGAGAAGCAGACGGTAGTTTCCTTGCAGTTGATGGCTGGTGGCCCAGTCGCAGCCTCCGACCTGCCATCTACGATTGGCAATGACATGAAGTATTATACCAACGATGAGTTGCTCGCCCTCAACAAGGATGGTTTCGTGGGCAAGCCTCTCAGCGACAAGCTCAACGACAAGAACAATGAGATATGGTATGGACAGATGACCAATGGCGACTATGTGCTTGGTATCTTCAATCGCAATGACAACTCCGACCAAGTGACAGTTGATTTCAGTACGCTTGGCATACAAGGCACCAAACAAATCCGTGACCTTTGGGAGCATGAGGACGAAGGCAGTGGCTCTTCTATCACAGCTACTATTCCTGCTCATGGTTGTAAGATCGTAAGACTCAAGTAAAGTATATAATTTACCTAATTTTGTATCACAATAAATGAAAAGTAAACTGAATAAACTATGTGTAACGTCCCTCTCTCGTCTAGAGGGGCTGTTACCTCACCTTTTGTTAGGTTGCATGATGCTCCTTACTGCAAGTGCATCTGCCCAGAAGGTATCGTCTCCAGATGGTAACCTGAGTGTGGAGTTCTCGCTTACAGGCGATGGCGTTCCAACTTATCAAGTGTCATTCAAGGGAAAACAAGTCATCAAACCCAGTACATTGGGCATTGAGTTGGCTGAGGAGAACTCCTTGATGGATAAATTCCGCATCAACAAGACTTCTACATCTACCTTCGATGAGACATGGCAACCAGTATGGGGTGAGGAGAAAGAGATACGTAACCATTACAACGAACTTTTCGTTGAGATGGAGAAGCCTTCCAATGGTAGGTTTATGAATCTTCGTTTCCGTGTCTATAACGATGGTGTAGGTTTCCGCTATGAGTTTCCTCAGCAGCAGTTCCTTCCTTATTTCGTGGTCAAGGCAGAGCATACGCAGTTTGCGATGACTGGTGACCATAAGGCATGGTGGATTCCTGGTGATTATGATACTCAGGAATATGACTATACAGAATCAAAGCTTTCTGAAATCAGAGGTTTGTTGCAAGGAGCAGTGAGCAGCAATGCTTCGCAGACCATCTTCTCACCTACAGGTGTGCAGACCTCATTGCAGATGAAGACAGCTGATGGCATTTATCTCAATATCCATGAGGCTGCTTTGGTGGATTACTCTTGCATGCATTTGAATCTCGATGACAAGAACCTCGTGTTCACCTCTCAGCTTACCCCTGATGCACAAGGCAACATGGCTCACATGCAGACCCCATGCCATACTCCATGGCGTACCATCATGGTAGTGGATGATGCACGCAAGGTACTTGCCTCTCGCCTTATTCTCAATCTGAATGAGCCTTGCAAATATTCAGATACTTCATGGATCAAGCCTGTTAAGTACATTGGTGTTTGGTGGGAGATGATTGGTGGTGGCAAACAGTGGTCTTATACTAACGACCTACCATCTGTCAAATTGGGAGAAACCGACTATACCAAGGTAAAACCTCATGGTCAGCATCCTGCCAATACAGAGAATGTGAAGAAGTATATCGACTTTGCAGCCAAGAACGGATTCTCGCAGGTGCTTGTAGAGGGCTGGAACATTGGTTGGGAAGACTGGTTTGGCCACAGCAAGGACTATGTCTTCGATTTCCAGACTCCTTATCCTGATTTCGACATTAAGTATCTCAATGACTATGCTCACTCCAAGGGTGTGCGCTTGATGATGCACCATGAGACGTCAGCTTCTGTGCGTAATTATGAGCGTCATTTGGAGGCTGCCTATAACTTGATGAATAAGTATGGTTACAATTCGGTGAAGAGCGGATATGTAGGTAACATCATTCCTCGTGGCGAGCATCACTATGGTCAGTGGCTCAACAATCACTATCTTTATTGCGTAACCGAGGCTGCCAAGCACCATATCATGGTCAATGCTCATGAGGCTACTCGCCCAACAGGTCTTTGTCGTACCTATCCTAACTTGATAGGCAATGAATCGGCTCGTGGTACAGAGTATGAGTCTTTCGCAGGCAACAAGGCTTTCCATACCACTGTATTGCCTTTCACTCGTTTGCAAGGTGGTCCTATGGATTATACCCCTGGTATCTTGGAGGGCGATATGAACAGGATTGATCCAAGCAAGCATCATCATATCAACTCTACCTTGGCTCGTCAGTTGGCATTGTATGTTACGATGTACAGTCCATTGCAGATGGCAGCTGATATCCCAGAGAACTATGAGAAGTATGCAGATGCCTTCCAGTTTATCAAGGATGTAGCTATCGATTGGGATGAGAGTCGTTATCTTGAGGCTGAGCCTGGTCAGTATATTACCATTGCCCGCAAGGCTAAGGGCGAAGACAAGTGGTTTGTTGGTTGTACAGTGGGTGAGACTCCTCATCAGTCTACCCTGAAACTTGATTTCCTTACACCGGGCAAGAAGTATGTTGCTACAATCTATGCCGATGGCAAGAATGCAAGCTACAAAGCCAATCAGCAGTCATACGTCATCACTAAGCGTGTGGTAACCAATAAATCTACCCTTAAACTGAATGCTGGTGCAGGTGGTGGTTATGCCATCAGTCTCATGCAAAAGTAAAAAGATAGATATATTTTTCTCCCCATACCTATACCTTATTATATATAGGGGTATGGGGAGTTTATGTTCATCATCCTTATAAAATCGTTTTTATGAGAAAACCTTTACTCCTCTTCTTGCCTAAACGTATGATGGTGTTGGCATTGCCCCTCATGCTTTCCCTTTGTAGTTATGCTGCCACAGTTACTTCGCAGTTGTCTGTCAATATGAAAACCGACAAGGCTTGCTATGTACCAGGACAAACTGTTACGTTTGTGGCAGAAGGGAATATTCCTTCTTCGGCCAAGGTGCGTTATCGTTATGGTTCCCATGTGCTTCTTGTCCAAGACTTCTCAGAGGTGGCTAAGAGTAAGCAGTGGATTTGGTTGCCACCATCTGCCGATTATCAAGGTTATTTGGTGGAATTGTATACAGAGGGCAGTGGTGTGGAAAATATTCTTGGTACGATAGCCGTAGATGTTTCCAGCAATTGGAAACGTTTTCCACGTTACGGCTTTGTCGCTGACTTTGATAATTACAGCAGTACAGTCGATAAGAACGCCAACATCAAGAGCGAGATGGCATATCTCAATCGATTGCATATCAATGGTGTGCAATTCCAAGACTGGCAGTGGATGCACCATCGACCTGTAAAATTGAATGGTGATGGTTCGCTCACCCAATGGTATACCGATATTAGCAATCGATGGGTAGGCGTGGAATATGTCAAGAACTATATTGCCACACAACATGCTTACGGCATGAAATCCATCTTCTATAACCTTTGCTTTGGCGCATGGAAGGATGCTGCAAACGATGGTGTGAAGTCTCAGTGGGCTTTGATGAAGAAGGATGGTAATGGCAATTGTTATCAAGACTATCATGGACTCCCTTCTTCTTGGGCAAGCAATATCTATCTGCAAGTACCGGGCAATGGCGATTGGCAGCAATATATGGTGGAACGAAACAAGGAAGTGTATGGTAATTTTGATTTCGATGGTTTTCAGATAGACCAGTTGGGGTATCGTGGTACTGTGTATGACGCCAATCATCAAAAGGTAGATTTGCCTTCGGGTTATGGCTCATTCATTGATGCCATGAAGCAGGCTCATCCCGAGAAGTCCTTGATTATGAATGCAGTGTCGGGTTATGGAACAGAGCAAATCGTGAATAGAGATGTGGATTTCTGCTATAATGAGGTATGGGGCAATGGCAACGGTTATGGCGGAGCACCAGAAGACCAGTTTGCCAATCTCTATGACATCATCGCCACTAACGATCGCTTGAGCGACCATCAGCATCCCACGGTCTTTGCAGCCTATATCAATTACGACAAGGCTGACAATGGCGGCTCGGGCGACCACATGGTCAATACGCCTGGTGCCTTGCTTACCGATGCGGTGATGTTTGCCTTGGGAGGCTCTCACCTAGAGATGGGCGACCACATGCTCACTCGTGAGTATTTCCCAGCGGCTCCTTTGGCGATGAGCGATGAACTGAAGACTGCGCTCGTAAGGTATTACGATTTCCTGACAGCTTATCAGAATTGGTTGCGTGGCGTGTCTTCCAAGGCTGCTTATTCGGCTCATGTGAGTGTGAATGGCAATACGGTGAAGGCATGGCCTCCACAAGCAAACTCCATCGTGACGTTCGCCAAGACCGTGGGCAACAGTGATGTCGTTCATTTCCTCAACTTCTCCAACACCTCCGACCTTTCTTGGCGAGACCTCAATGGTACTCGCCAGAAACCAACCCGGAAGGACAACTTGGCTGTAACCATCCAAACCAACCGTAAGGTGTCTAAGCTATGGGTAGCCAGTCCAGACAGTCATGCTGGTGCGGTGCAAGAACTTTCGTTCGAGCAAATAGGCAATCAACTTACCTTTACGCTTCCTTCCCTGGAATATTGGACGATGGTGGTCATGGAAGGCGAGAGCCAGGTTTATCTGACGGGTGAGGCTGTGAAGAAAGATGGGTATGGAGCCTACGACCTATCGCAAGCCATACCTTTGAATAAGGCGAGTGGGAGCAACGTCTATAAAACCACGGTATATCTGAAAGGAAACGAGTTGTTCAAGTTTACTGATGGTCGTGATTGGGGATATTGCAAGAGCTATTGCTCGGAGTATGAGAATTATCAATTCAACTCCTATATTCAGTTGGCTCACCTCTCCACTTTTGGCAACGATTACAAGTTTTGTGTGCCAGAGTCGGGCTATTACGACATTACCATCAACCTGGATAGCATGCGAATTGTGGTAAAAAAAGCCGATCCCATGGCGATAGAAGGCGTAACGGCGGATGTCGCTGCCAACAAAGACCATGCTCCTTGGTATTCTTTGGCAGGTGATCGCGCTCCCAATCCTCATAAGGGTATCTATCAAATGCCGATCATGAATGGTGAGACGACGGGATAATATGGATTGCCAGTGGCAACTTGTGGCGCAAGCCGATATGCCTTGTCTGATAAAAGTTCGTTTGGTGGCTCTTTTGGGATAGTACAAATCACAATCTGACAACATACGATTGGTATTTTACAACGGCTCCATTATTGAAGGATGATTTTTCGGGTGAGGACTTGACTCAAAACTTGACTGATTATGATTGCTTGAGCTGTGGATACAACAAGTTGCCTAGTGGAGCTATTAATGCCAATGACTAATCATATTCTCGGTCAGTGGAACGTGATCAAATAAAATCTCTCTCTTCACGTACGTGCGCTCCATCCCTATGGCGTACGTCCGTTTTTATTCTCTGCGATGCTCCGAGAAATCGCAATATGTCTTCTTCTCTTGTCCTACATGTTACAATGCTGTTACAACTCGCAATATCTTTCCCAAATATTTCGGAATAAGCAGAAATCTTATTATATTTGCAACCGAAACGTAACAAACATTTCCACAAATACAAATGAATATGGATACAAGTCAATATCTTGTGATTTTTTTTCAGATTCTCGGTTCTTTAGCTTTGCTCATCTATGGTATGAAGGTGATGAGTGAGGCCTTGCAGAAGATGGCAGGATCTCAGTTGCGCCACATTTTGGGTGCTATGACAACCAACCGATTTACGGGAATGCTTACAGGTACCTTTATTACCTGTGCCGTTCAGAGCTCCTCTGCAACTACCGTTATGACGGTTTCTTTTGTAAATGCCGGTTTGCTGACTTTAGCCCAAGCTATTACCGTTATTATGGGTGCCAACATTGGTACCACGTTTACGGCATGGATTATGTCGCTGGGTTATAATGTAGATTTAACGATTGTCGTATTCCCAGCGTTCTTCCTCGGCATCATGCTGATTTATAGTAAGAAGCGCCGTTATTTCGGAGATTTCCTTTTTGGTATCGCCTTCCTCTTCTTCTCGCTCGTTCTGTTGAGTAGTGCGGGTAAGGCTCTTGATCTGGAACATAATCCGGCGGTTATCGATTTCTTTGGTTCCTTCGATACGAAGAGCCATTTTACGATTGTAGTCTTCCTCCTGATCGGTACACTTATAACCTGTATCGTACAGAGTTCGGCGGCTGTGATGGCTATAACTATCTTACTCTGTTCTACAGGCGTACTCCCTATCTATCTGGGTATTGCCTTGGTGATGGGTGAGAATATCGGAACTACCGCTACAGCCAATCTTGCCGCTTTGGGTGCCAATGCCCAGGCTCGTCGTGCAGCCTTGGCCCATCTGGTATTCAATGTCTTTGGTGTAATCTGGGTTCTCTGCCTGTTCTATCCATTTGTAGATTTCGTTTGCTCTATCGTGGGGTATGATCCTGATGGTGGTATGTCTGCGGCACAGAAGACGAAGTTGTTGCCAATTGTCCTGGCGATGTTCCATACCTGTTTCAATGTTTGTAACACGGGCGTTCTGATTTGGTTTATCCCACAGTTGGAAAAAGTTGTCTGCAAACTTATCAAGCCTAAGGCAGATAAGGAGGATGAAGATTTCCGTTTGCGCTTTATCCAGGCTGGCATCATGAAGACACCAGAACTTTCTGTCTTCGAGGCACAGCAGGAAATCGGCAGTTTCGGCGAGCGCATCCATCGTATGTTTGGTATGGTGAGAGAGTTGCTGGAAACTCAGGATTCCAAGACTTTCGACAAGCTCTATGAGCGTATTGAGAAGTATGAGGGTATTTCTGATAATATGGAGATTGAGATTGCCAAGTATCTTGATCAGGTGAGCGATGCTCATCTGAGTGATGATACCAAGGCGAAGATCCGTGCGATGTTGCGTGAGATTTCTGAAATCGAGAGTATTGGTGACAGTTGCTTTAATCTTGCCCGCACCATTAAGCGCAAGGGTGAAAACAAGGAGGAGTTTACTGCCAAGCAGAGTGAAAACATTCATCAGATGTTTAAGTTGGTAGATGAGGCGCTGACTCAGATGAACTATATGTTTGCTCATGAACGCCATTCTATCAATCTCAACCATACGTACAATATCGAGACTGAGATTAATAATTATCGTACTCAGTTGAGAAACCAGAACCTGGATGATGTGGATAACCATCTTTATACCTATGGTGTAGGTACATTGTATATGGATATCATTCAGGAATGCGAAAAACTGGGTGATTATGTGGTTAATGTCGCCGAGGCTCGCATGGGCGTCAGAACATCTGAGGCTGTGTAATGCAGAATATTATTGATAGAGAGAAAATAAAAGTAATAAAAGCAAACGGGGAAGTATCAATGGATGCTTCCCCGTTTGCTTTTGTTGTTTATATATTCAGAATGTTTTTACTTTTCCAATATTTTCTTCAGTTCCTTCATACCATCTGAAGCCCCTTTCATGATGTGCTCTATCTTGTAATATCCATTGGTGTTTACGGCACCTGGGTCTATCAGATAGATAGGAATGTGAGGCTTGGTATATGAAATCAGACCTGCAGCAGGATAAACGTTGAGTGAGGTTCCTATAATGACGAAGATATCGGCTTGCTGTACAGCTTCGGCTGCCGGCTCAATCATAGGAACGCTTTCGCCGAAGAAAACGATAAATGGGCGCAACAGGCTTCCATCTCCAGCTTCGGTTCCCGGCTTTACCTCGCAGTCATCCTCGGGTAATTCCTTGATGTAGCGATAGTCGTAAGGGTCGCGTGAAGAGCAAACCTTTGATAGTTCGCCATGCAGATGGATTACATTCTTGGAACCTGCTTTCTCATGCAGATTATCTACATTCTGGGTGATTACCGTCACATCGAAGTCTTTTTCCAGTTCCTTGATAAGTTTATGCCCCTCGTTAGGTTGCGCAGCATAGAGTTTATGGCGCAACATATTGTAGAAGTTTGTTACTAGGGTAGGGGCAGCTTCCCATCCTTCATGGGTAGCTATCTGTTCTACAGGATAGTTTTCCCATAATCCATCATTGCCACGGAAAGTTTTGAAACCACTCTCCACAGACATGCCTGCACCGGTTAAAAATACGAGTTTCTTCATCTTATCACGTTTTAATTATTCATATTTTCTTAATCTTTTTATTAAGAATGCACAAATTTAGCAATTTTTCTGCAAATAACATCGTTTTAAGCGAGAAAAATGTTATCTTTGCACTCGTTTTAAGGACAAAAAGTACATTTTAAGATTATTAATACATTTTTATAAATAAATTTTATGGATAAAGTAAGTTATGCTTTGGGCATCGGCATCGGTCGCCAGTTGGCTTCTATGGGTGCAGAGAGTTTGAATATTGATGATTTTGCACAGGCTGTAAAGGATGCCATCGCCGGTAAGCTTCAGCTCGGCGAGCAGGAAGCTCAGGAGTTGGTACAGAACTTCTTTGCAGAGCAGGAGGCTAAGGCTCAGGCTGCTGCTGCCGAGAAGGGCAAGGTTGCTAAGGAAGCTGGTGAGAAGTTCCTCGCCGAGAACGGCAAGAAGGACGGTATCATCACTACTAAGAGCGGTTTGCAGTATCAGGTTTTGCGTGAAGGTAATGGCAAGGCTCCTAAGGCTACCGATCAGGTTGAGTGCCACTATGAGGGAACGCTTATCGACGGTACTAAGTTTGACAGTTCTTACGACCGTGGTCAGACTGCTACCTTCCCATTGAACCAGGTTATCGCTGGTTGGACAGAGGGTCTTCAGCTCATGACCGAGGGTGCCAAGTTCCGTTTCTTCATCCCTTATCAGTTGGGTTATGGTGAGCGTGGTGCAGGTGCATCTATCCCTCCATTCTCAGCATTGATTTTCGATGTTGAACTCGTTTCCGTTAAGTAATCTGTTAGTAGATATATTTAAATGAAGTAAAGGCAATCCTGGAATATAATAGATAAAAATAAAGATTTAAAATATAAATAAGAAAATGAAAAAGTTATTTTTCGGAGCCCTCGTGGCTTGTGCTGCTGCTACATTCGTAGGTTGTGGCAATTCTACTCCTAAGGCAGATCTCAAGACTGATGTAGATACTATGAGCTATGCTATGGGTATGTCTCAGACTCAGGGTCTGAAGGAGTTTATGGTAGAGCGCATGGGCGTTGATACTGCTTACATGGATGATTTCATCAAGGGTCTTAACGATGGTGCCAACGCTGGTGACGACAAGAAGAAGGCTGCTTACTATGCAGGTATCCAGATTGGTCAGCAGATCAGCAACCAGATGGTTAAGGGCATCAACCACGAGGTATTCGGTGAGGATTCTACAAAGTCTATCTCTCTGAAGAACTTCATGGCTGGTTTCATCACAGGTACTACTGGCAAGAAGGGCTTGATGACTGTTGAGCAGGCTGCTCAGATAGCTCAGGCTAAGATGATGGCTATCAAGGCTAAGAACATGGAGAAGGAATATGGTCCTAACAAGGTTGCTGGTGAGAAGTTCCTCGCTGCCAACAAGAAGAAGCCAGGAGTTGTTACTCTGCCTTCAGGTGTTCAGTACAAGGTAATCAAGGAGGGTAACGGCCCTATGCCAAAGGATACTTCTATGGTTAAGGTTAACTACGAGGGTAAGACAATCGACGGCAAGGTATTCGATTCTTCTTTCAAGCGTGGTCAGGCCGTAGATCTCCGTGCTAACCAGGTTATCAAGGGTTGGACTGATGCTTTGGTTCACATGCCAGCAGGTTCTGTTTGGGAGGTTTACATTCCTCAGCAGTTGGCTTATGGTGAGCGCGAGCAGGGTCAGATCAAGCCATTCTCTGTATTGATCTTCAAGATTGAGTTGATTTCAGTAGGTGGCAAGTAATTTTTGTGGGAACTCATTTTTATAGAGGACTTTATAAATGAAGAAAATATTAATGACAGCACTCGTCCTCGTGGCGGGTGCTTCTTTGTTTACAGCTAGTGCTGCAAGCAAGAAGAAGGTTAAGAAGGCGGCTGCTCTTGTTGAGTTGAAATCATCAGCCGATTCTTTGAGTTATGTAGCTGGTATGAATGCCACTCGTGGTCTGATTCCTTATATCCAGCAGAGTTTTCAGGTAGATACTGCCTATATGGAGAATTTCCTTCGTGGTTACAAGGATGCGCTTGCCATGGGAATCAATCCTAAGACCGTAGCTTATTCTGCAGGTATGGAGGTTGCCAAACTGGTAGAGAAGCGCGTATATCCTGGCACAAAGGAAGAGTTGAAGAGTACAGGCGATTCTATCAGCCATGCTATGTTCCAGAATGGTTTTATCGCAGCTTTGGCTAATGATACAACATTCTTTACTACTAAGGCTGCTGCCGATTTCCAGAAGGAAGCTTTGGCTGGTGCCGGCGAGAAGTTCCTTGCTGCTAATGCCAAGAAATCTGGTGTAAAGGTGTTGCCTAGCGGTTTGCAGTATAAGGTGATTACCGAAGGTCATGGCGAAGTGCCTAAGGCAAGCGATGAGGTAGAGGTTATCTACGAGGGTCGTCTGATTGATGGTACCGTTTTTGATGCTACATCCAAGCATGGTGGCAGCAAGACTGACAAGTTCCGTGCCAACGGATTGATCAAGGGTTGGACCGAGGCGCTTACTCTGATGCCTGTGGGCAGTAAGTGGCAGGTTTACATTCCTTACGAGTTGGCTTACGGCGAGCGTCAGGCTGGTCAGATTCCTCCATACTCTACTTTGGTGTTCGATCTTGAGCTGGTTAGCATCGTAAAGCCTGAGGTTAAGGCTGAGCCTGCTGGCGAATTGAAGGAAGATGTAGCCGTAGGAGCAGAGAAGAAGGTGGCAAAAGCGCCAGCTAAGTCTGCTGCCAAGAAAGCTGCGCATTCAAAGAAGAGAAAGTAATTACTGAAATTCATTTCAACAAGTAATTACTACTAAAATATAATAAGGTAAGAGCCAAGGATAGAGTGTTATCTTTGGCTCTTTTTGACGGGTGATAAAGTGGTGAAACCTTTGCGTGATCATTACTTCTCCGAGGTTATCAGATAAGCGTATGATTTTTCTACTAAAAGTAGTAAGATGCCAAGGTCTTTAACATTTCAATAGTTTTTTTGCCTAAAATCAAAGACTATAAAAGCGGTCTATCAATTTCTTGCGATAGAAGCGTCCTACCCTTACATAGCTTATGTTATCAAACGGCGGATAGAAGTGGCATACGTTGTCAACCACCTCTATCAGATAATTCATATTGATGATAAACTTTTGGTTGACTTGTATAAACTGCTTGTCCACTTCCAGGAGGGCATCACCCTTGATGGTTCGCTTCAGACGGACGGGAGCTTTGCTGCCCGCTACCACAGCCTCCCAGCAACGCACTTCATGATTATACTGAAAGAGAGCGATGTCGCGCTTGTCAACCAGTTTGAAATCTATGGTATTGGTATAGAGCAGAAACTTGCCGTTGTCGGACATGAGTTTGTCCTTATCCTGCCCGACGGATTGTGGGGTTGGTAAAAGGGGATGTTCGGCAAGTCGCTGCATAATGATGTCCAACTCCTTGTCATCAATAGGCTTCAGAAGTACATCGAAGGCTTTCTTTCTGAAAGCTGGCAACACAAACTCATCGTAAGCTGTATACATTACCACCCTGCAACGGCCATGGGTAAAGAAATCCAGTCTGTCCAGGAAATCCAAACCGGAAATATCGGGCAACTGCACGTCAAGGAAGAGCAAGTCGGGCTGTAACTCGCTCACCCTCGCCAGGCCGTCTAGTCCGGAGTGCTCTACTGCCACCACTTCTACCTCGGAGAATCTGGCCAGCCTTTCGTTCAGGTCTTTGACTGCCTGCTTATTGTCGTCTATAATGATTGTTCTCATCTTGCGGTTCTTTTGTCAAATAAATAGTTTGATATTATCTGGAATAACTATCGTTGCCACACATCCTACGGCTTTTCCATTTTCCTGTTCATTATTGAGCGAGAAGTTCATCTTGTTCTTATTTCGCTCGTTGACGATGACGATAGTTTGGGTGATGACGTTCAGTCCGGTGCGCTTCTTTCCCACACTACGGATGTCAAATCCCGGTCCATTGTCTCTGACCTTGATACAGGTGTTCTTTCCTTCCTTGCTTATCCCGATATGGATAATCTTATGTCCATCCCATCCTTTCAGACCATGCACGAAAGCATTCTCCACGAGAATCTGCACAAACATGGAAGGGATGCGCACCTGATCTATATTCACACTTTCGGCAATATTGATAGCAAACTCGAAGTCATCGCCCACCAGCTGTTTCTCCACATCAACATACCGTTTCACGAAGTCCAACTCTTCGCGCAACGTCACATCCAGACGGCACGACAGGTCGAGGTTAGCTCTTATCAACTTTGTCAGGTCAAGCAAGTCATTGGCATCATGCTCATCCGATTTCAATATTTTACCATTAAGCACATTAAACACGAAATGTGGAGAAATACGGTTGCGCACACAAGCTAGCCTCAACTGCATGTTGCGCATTTTATCTTGCGCATTTCGCTTGCGGGAGCGCATGACAAGAAGAGCAAAGATCAGGATGATGACAACGACTAGCGATACTGCTGCCACCGTGATGGCATAGGCACGCTGGACAACAGCATTCTTATGCTCCATCTCCAGGTTATGGTGCAAACGAATGGTATCTTGCGCAAATCGATCCATGATTTCTGATGCACGCATCTTGATGCGGTTATGCTCTAGGGAGTCGTTCTGTTGGACATCCGTCCTCAGATTATCGTAGGCTCCCCGATAATCGCCTATAGCCTCATAATACTTGCGAAGATAACGGTTACGAATCTGGCGAAGACTAAACTCCATACTATCTGACCCCTTCTCGTGTGACAAGATATCCTTGACCTTTGCCATATTCCCCTGCTTTACCGCCTGTCCGATACGGATAGAATTGACATAATAAATAGATACCTCATTACCCTCAAATCCGCAACCTATAGGGTTTAGTGGGATTTTGCTTGCAAAGCGACAAAATTCATTTTATTGTACATATTTCTTGCACAACAGAAATGTCGCAGACACAAAATCCCCTTACCCCATAAAGCGACTTGAGGTAATACGCTGGTTTAACCAGAAAAGCATGGTCTTTAACCAAAGTCTGTCTTGAACAGGTTGGCATAAGCATTGTTGTCTGAGTAAATGTTCAATACATGCCTACGTGATGTCTTAATCCATTTCGCAGGAACAGAGATGAACTTGAAAACAAAGGTCTTGATTCTGCTGGTGGCACGCAATCCAAATTCATGGGTTTTCAATCTCTGCATAATAGCTTTGTAGAAGTTTCTGATGAGAGCTGTCATAAGCAGGAATACAGTATTCTGTGCCATGAACGATTTTGGCAATCGATTCCAGCCAAAGCCATTGTTCATGTCATCGAAGATGCGTTCCTTGCCACCACGAAGATTGTAGAATTCCACGATGTCTCTTGCACTCGACTTGTAATCGTTAGTCAGTATACATCTGTAGGTATATTCGCCTTCCCAAATGTCAAGGTCTCCATCTATTCGCCTTTGTCTCTGTATGACAAGACGATACGGTTTTCCTTTCCATTTCTCAACAAGGATAGAATTCAACTCAAACTCAATACCGTTGATTTCAACAGTTTTCCATCCAGTTAAGGCAAACATGGAATCGTAGAAAGAAGAGCATCTGTTGGCACGAATATAAAAATGCCTGCAATGAGCCTCTACCATATCTACGATTTCCTCCGAACATGAGCCGCAATCCATGCGGGCACGAGAAATATATATTTCCGAAGCCTCCAATCGCTTGAAGATTCTTTCCAAAGTTTCTTTTTGGTTGAAGCGTACGTTTGTGTTGCCGTCTCTATTTTCAATACCAACAATCATGTCGTTAATGACAGCTACGCCTGGACTATAGCCCAAGAACTTCTTGTAGGTTGGTTTTGCATCATACTTCTCTGTTTCAATGAACTGATGGTCAAAGTCAAAATCATACTCTTGACCGGATTTCAATTGACCAGTAGCAAGCAGGGCATTGACCAGTAAGCAGTTCATCTTGTCTGCAGTATTGAAATCATAGGATTTGCCAGAAGCAGACTTATAGGTGATGCTCTTAAAAGTCAGTTCTTCGATAGCACGTAATATGGTGTCTGCGCTGCAAGTGCGAAGAGTTGGATGAAGAGACAAATGTTTCATCAGGTGAGTTGTAACATCCTCAATGCATGAGCCACCACAAAGATATACGCACATCAGAGAGCGTAGAATCTCGCTATATTGATAACCAAACATAGTGCATCTCAATCCCAAGGTGGAATCTATGGTTTGAGCTAAAAGAGCATCAAATTGCTCCATAATCGAAAAAATTCCCCCAAAAGGAGTGAGTTTCTCAGATTTTATTTGTATCTTTGCCATGTCATATTAGAGTTTTGCTTGTCTTCTTTTCGCAACACTAAGGTAAGTGAAAATTCTGACATGGCAAAATCCTGGGTAACTTTTTTGTTGCTCAGGCACTTATAAATAATATTAAACTATAGTGTTGCGGAATTAAGGTAAAATACTTATTTTTGCCATAAAAAGAGAGTTTTAACGGAATATAGAAGATGAAAAGATTTGTTTGGTGTATATGCCTGCTGTTGGTCGTACTGTTGGGTTGCCAACGACCTGCGGAATCGGGTAAGACAGAAGAAGAACGAAAAGTGTTAGCTTGCATTGATGACTCAGTGGAAGCCATGTCGGTTCATGCTCCTGAAATTATAAAGAAAGCCTTGGCTTCGGCAACGGATAGCCTGACTTATTATGAATATTATATTCGCAAGGCAAAGTACTTCTGTCTGTCTGCCACCCCAGACTCGATGTATCCCATCTTGGATCAAACCATATCTTATTGCAAACTCCAGCCAGCTACAGAACGCCGTAACTCTCTATTGGCATACGCATACAATTGCAAGGCTATTGCTTATCATAATTATCGCAAGAATCCGGATGAGGTGATAAGACTCTATAAAGACGCCACAACCTTGTTGGCTAACAGCGATGCTAAAGACCAGATGCCTAAGGTTTGTGCCAATCTGGGCGATGCTTATATCTTCAAGAGTCAGTTGCCTGAGGCTGCGGCGTGTTATCGGCGTGCCCTGTTTCTGGTAGACTCGCTCGGGTTGCCGTCTAGTGAGAACATCACACTCTATCTCGGACTTGCCACCATCTATCTGCAACTCAACGATTTTGATACCTCGCTGAAGTATTATCAGCAGACAGAGAAGTATTTCTCGCAGATGTCTGTAGGCATGCAGGCTTATTACCTCAATAACTATGGCAACTACTATTATTATACCAAGAACTACAAGGCATCTCTCCAGAAGTTTCTTGCCATGAAGGCTTTTCTCGAGAAACATCATAAGACAGATACCTTCGATATGTACCTCTGCAAGCTCAATCTCGCAGATGTATATCTCAATTTGGACAAAGTGGCGCTATCCGAGAAGTATCTCGCCGAGATAGAACCCTGGTTTGCCGAAAATGGTAATCCTTAATTCCGCAACACTATAATTTAACTTTATTTATAAGTTCCTGAGCAACAAAAAGTTGCCCAGGATTTTGCCATGTCAGAATTTTCACTTATCTTAGTGTTGCAAAAAGAAAACAAGCAAAACTCTAATATGACATGGCAAAAATACAAATTAAATCTGAGAAACTCACACCTTTTGGAGGAATTTTTTCAATCATGGAGAAATTTGACTCCATGCTTTCACCCGTTATCGACTCAACACTGGGTCAGAGATGCAGCAGTATCTTCGGATATCAGTTCAGCGAGATAGTCCGTTCGCTGATGAGCGTTTATTTCTGTGGCGGCTCATGCGTGGAAGATGTAACGTCACAACTGATGCGCCATCTCTCGTATCATCCTACCCTTCGTACATGCAGCTCTGATACCATCCTCAGAGCCATCAAGGAACTGACACAGGAAAACATCTCCTATACTTCCGACCAAGGCAAGACCTATGATTTCAATACTGCAGACAAACTCAACACATTGCTTATAAACGCTTTGGTTTCTACAGGCGAGTTGAAGGAAATTGAGGAATACGATGTTGACTTTGACCATCAGTTCCTTGAAACGGAGAAGTATGATGCAAAACCGACCTACAAAAAGTTCCTCGGCTACAGGCCTGGCGTATATGTTATCGGTGACAAGATAGTCTATATCGAGAACAGCGATGGTAACACGAATGTGCGTTTTCATCAGGCAGACACCCATAAGAGATTCTTCGCTCTTCTGGAATCCCAGAACATCCGTGTAAATCGCTTCAGGGCAGACTGCGGTTCCTGCTCGAAGGAAATCGTCAGTGAGATAGAGAAGCATTGCAAACATTTCTACATCCGTGCCAACCGATGCAGTTCGCTCTACAATGACATCTTTGCTCTGAGAGGATGGAAGACGGAGGAGATTAACGGCATCCAGTTCGAACTCAATTCCATTCTCGTTGAGAAATGGGAAGGCAAGTGCTATCGTCTTGTCATCCAGAGACAAAGACGCAACAGTGGCGACCTTGACCTGTGGGAAGGCGAATACACTTACCGTTGTATTCTGACCAACGATTACAAGTCATCGACAAGGGACATTGTTGAATTCTACAATCTGCGTGGCGGCAAGGAACGTATCTTTGACGACATGAACAACGGATTCGGTTGGAGCAGGCTCCCCAAGTCATTCATGGCGGAGAATACTGTCTTTCTTCTGCTTACTGCATTGATACACAATTTCTACAAGACCATCATGAGCAGGCTTGACACCAAGGCTTTTGGGCTCAAGAAAACGAGTCGCATAAAGGCTTTTGTCTTCAGATTCATCTCCGTACCTGCCAAGTGGATCATGACTGCAAGGCAATACGTGCTGAATATCTACACAGAGAACCGAGCTTATGCAAAACCCTTCAAAACAGAATTCGGATAAGAATCCTTTCTTTCCGGTTTGAATCTGCGTATTACCTCAAGTCGCATCGTGGGGTAAGGGGATGGTGGCTACATATTGATGTTGTGCTGTTGCTTTTTACTGAAAGCTGCTACTAACGACTCATAAATCTACCCTTAATCGTGTATTGGATGATAGTTGCGGATTTTAGGGGTATAAGAAATCTTGAATGGATTGTAGGAGAAAATATAATCATCATTACCATAGGCTCTACACTTTGTGATTTTTCCTTCCGAGTTGTAGCTGAAAGTATTGTCACCTACAGAAGTAATATAAAGTTTCTCACCATCGCTGCCAGTTATCTGACCTGCGGTATCACTTCCTCCAACCGAAGGGGTAAAGCCATCGTCATCACTGCTGCATGAAGTAAAGAAGAAAGGTAATGCCATCAAAAGCATACCTATATAATAAAGAGGTAATTTCGCTGTTTTCATGATTCTAAGTTTTTTAATGATTGTAATAATAAGAGGGATGCAATATCCTTATAGCAAATATTGCATCCCCTTTTATCAAGGTTCAACGATGTATTATTAGAAATTATAACCTACGCTGAACATCCAGTTCTTGTTCTTCAACTTGCCATCGCCAGAGTTCTTGGCTATATTAGAGAAGCCAAACTCATAAGCTGCACCGATGTAATAGTTCTTAGCAATTGTCAAGCCAGCACCAATCTGCAGACCACAATCAAAACGTTTCCAATCTGCACCCTTATCGCCGAAGCAATCCCACTTGTCTTCGTCACCTTCATCTGTTTCCTTAATCTTACCACCTACACCATAAGCGAAGTAAGGACCAACATTAATCTGCAACTGAGCAGCATCGCTAAAGTTGTAACGATAAGAAGCCAATACAGGAATTTCCAAGTACATTGGATTTGCTGTCAACTCATAGTCTCCTTCTTTCTCCTTGTAACCCTTGTTCTGGAGATAAAGACCAGTCTGGACATAAAGACTCTCCATCATAGGAATATCTGCGATAATGCCTACATGCCAATTAGTTTTATTGTCTGTAGAAACGGTCACGTTGTCTTCTTCATAGGCCATACCTGCCATGTTGAGACCGGCACGGATACCAAACTGAACGCCGCCATCAGCCTTCTCTGTTGAGAAGAATGAAGAAGATGAGCTACTTGCACGCTGTGCTGAAGCTGTAAGAGCGCAGAATGCGCAAACTGCTACAATAATAATTTTTTTCATAATCTTAAAAAGTTTATATGATTAATACTCATAGATTTACAAATAGATAGACTACATACTGAAATCCATGCGCCATACATTATAGTTCTTTTCTGCTGAGCCACGCTGAGACAGGAAGAAGATACTCTTTCCGTCTGGTGACCAAACTGGCGACAAATCGTTACCTGGATGGTAAGTAAGCTGAGTAAGCTGGGTACCATCGGTGCGAACTACAAATATGTCAGTATTGTCAATCTTCTCTTTTTCAGACCTGCTAGATCCTGTAACCAACAGCCATTTGCCATCAGGTGATAACTGAGGCGTACTGAAGCTCTTGCCTGGCTGGGAAAGGATAACTTCCTCCACACCCGTCTTGAAGTTTACACGCCAAATTTCACTTTCCTTGTTCGTTGTAAAACGGGCGCAATAGATGGCATCCAGATCATTAGGAATAAGACAAGCCGTCATACCTCTACTATAATTGGAGAAAAGGTTGGTCTTGCGATCATAACTCCAAAGGCTATAAGATGCATATCCCTCTCCACGATGGAAATAAATTGTGTTTCCATCTTTACTGATTACACCGCCGAAGTCATTGTCTGTTCCGTTTGAAATCTGACGTACCACAGTACCCTGATTGGCATCTACCAGATACACGCCATGATGATTGCCTCTCACCTCAGTAAAGCACAGGGTCTTGCCATCAGGACTCCAAGTGAAGCCCTCTACGTTTGTACGGAATGTGCGCTGTACACTGGCGCCACCTTTAGCAGCATTCTTAATCATGATGTTGGTGGTTCCATTCTTTTCGTTGATGTAACCTATGCGTCTTCCATCAGGAGATACGCCAATTTGAGGAATTACCCACCAATCGATGGTATTGGTCTTGCGAGAGCCAAAGACGCCAGATGTCTTACCCACGATATTACCTTTATAATCAGCTACGCAGTCAGCGTCATCTGTGATTTTTTCGAACTTCACACCACCCTCCTCTGGTACGAAGACGAGGGAAAAATCAAATTTCACCTTTGCATCTACACCTACTGACAATAAGAGTAAAGATGCTAAAAGCCAATAACTTTTCTTTTCCAGCAATTTCATATTCTATAATTTTAACTTATTATATTATTTTTTTTCTGTTTGCAAAGGTAAATAAAATATTTTGATCTCACAAACAGCAAAAATCGCATCCATGCCTATTCGTCAGTATAGCGTGATTAACCATCTAAAATTAATGCCTATTTGCTAGAAAATAAAGAGGTTAGAGACCCCTACCAATAGGATCTCCGACCTCTTTATATAATATATTATGAGATTTTTTTGCGTTTTTTACAATACTCTCATTTCTGCTTTCACAAGATTACTTCTTACCTTTCTTACCTGCAGCCAAGAAAGCTGCGCATTCAAAGAAGAGAAAGTAATTACGAAATTCATTTCAACAAGTAATTACTACTAAAATATAATAAGGTAAGAGCCAAGGATAGAGTGTTATCTTTGGCTCTTTTGTTTCTTTTACGTTTGTGTTTGTTGCTTTTGCATAAAAAACGGGAAAGCGAATCTGTTAGTTCTCTTATTTGTATTATCTTTGCAGAAGATAAACTGCACTCGGCATAATATTCAAGCAAGCTTGATATTCTGCGCTCGTTTGCATTATCTTTGCACATGATAATAAAAACTTCAATAATCATTTTTTAACCTAAAAGATAATGATGAAACAAATTACAACAACCGTATGTGCAACTGTGCTGATGGCTAGTTGCAGTAACATAAACAATACGGAGCAGCAAGTGAACCAACAGGTAGATGAACTCTACTGCAGAATGTCACAGCCAGAGCGTATCGCTCAGTTGAGAAGTGGGTATATGGATGAGCTTTTTGATGCGGAAGGCAATTTGGATACCGTCAAATGCAAGCAGCTCATTCCTTATGGTATTGGACATTTTTCTCAGTACGCCAGTCAGGAATTGGTTGATGCCAATTTCTTGCGAAAGCGTGTGGCTGTAGTACAAGATTGGTTGATACATCATACCCCAAATGGTATCCCTGCTCTTTTTCACGAGGAAGTTCTTTCGGGTATCAATACGCAAGATGCAACAGTCTATCCACAGCAGATAGGTCAGGCTTGCTCATTCAATCCAGAGTTGGCAGAGCTCAAGACTTTGCAGACAGGTACCGCTCTTCGCAAGATGGGTGGCGTATTGTCGCTTTCCCCAATGGTAGACGTCTGCCGTACTCCAAGTTTTAATCGTCTGGAAGAATCATACGGTGAGGATGGCTATCTTTCTGCCGTTATGGGTACTGCTTTTGTCAAGGGTCTTCAGCAGGGCGACCTCAAGAAGGGAGTGGGAGCTTGTTCTAAACACTATCTGGGATATGGTGGTGGCGGTGATGCTGATGAGAAGGAGATGATGGAAGATATCCTTTTGCCTCATGAGACGATGATTCGTCTGGCAGGTAGCAAGGCTTTGATGCCGGGTTATCATGCTGTTCATGGTACCAAGTGCGTGGCAAATAGTGAGATTCTCAATGATATTTTGCGAGATTATCTCGGATTCGATGGAATGGTGGTGAGCGATTATACTGCCATTGACCAGTTGCCGGGACTAGATACTCCTCTTCAGAAAGCTGTGGCTGCTATCAATGGTGGCAATGATGTTGATTTCCCTAGAGGCGAAAACTATCAGTATTTACAGGAAGCCTTGGATAAGGGACTTGTTAAGAAAGAAGTCTTTGAGCGTGCTGTAAAGGATGTTCTGCGTTATAAGATTCGTGCAGGACTGATGGATAAGAATCCATATCTGTATAGTACGGAGGATGTAAAGCTTGATACTAAGGAAGAACGGCAGACGGCTTACGATATTGCCAGCCAGTCTATCGTCTTGTTGGAGAATAATGGTGTTTTGCCTCTTGTGAAGGAGGCTGATGTTAACAGCGCCAAGCAGGTTAAGAATATCTTGCTCACGGGTCCTAATGCCAATTCTATCTGGGCGATGTGTGGCGACTACTCTTTCCCTTCAATGTTCTATTTCTGGCAGAGTTGGAAGAAAAAGTGGGATGATAGCCACTTGCCACATATCGTTAAATTGCTAGAGGCAATGCAGGCAAGTAAACCTGAGGGTATTAATATAAAGTATTCTCGTGGTTGCGACTGGACAGAGGAGATAGAGACCAAGTTTGAAGAGTCTGGCGATAAGCGTGCTTGGGAGTATCAGCTCCTGCATCGCAAGGTTGATTCAGGCGAGAAGGCAGACAAGGCAGAAGCTTTGGCGATGGCAAAGGAAAGCGATGTTATCGTTGCTGCTGTAGGCGAGAATGTGATGCTCTGTGGTGAGAATCGTGAGCGAGATGGTCTCAAGCTTCCTGGTAAGCAAGAGGAATATGTTGAGGAACTCTTGGCTACGGGCAAACCTGTAGTCCTGGTAGTCTTCGGCGGTCGTGCGCAGGTTATCTCCAAGATAGCCAAGCGTTGTGCAGCAGTCATCCAGGCCTGGTATCCTGGTGAAGAGGGTGGTACAGCTGTGGCTGACATTCTTTATGGCAAGATTTCACCATCTGCCAAGCTGAGTGTCAGCTATCCTAATACTGAGGTTTATGAGCCTATCTGCTATAATTATTCCACCCGTCAGGATGCTCGTGTAGAGTGGCCTTTCGGTTATGGATTGAGCTATACAACCTTTGCCTATAAGAACTTGCAGACAGTTAAGGAGCTCTCTACGGCTTCAGAGTCGAGCAATATCTACTTTGAGGTTACCAATACGGGTAAGGTTCGTGCCGATGAGATAGCGCAGGTATATCTGTCGCCAACTCAGAACAACCAGCAGATTCATCCTATCCAGTTGCAGGGCTTTGCCCGCATCTCTCTCAATCCTGGCGAAACCAAGAGAGTATGCATCAAGTTCTATACTGATCAGTTTGGTTATTATTCTCATCGAGGCAATCGTCAATGGAATATAGCTCCAGGAACGTATGAACTGAAGATTGGAGCCTCTTCTCAAGACATCCGTCTTAAGCAGCAGATAGTTTTGACGGGTGATAAAGTGGTGAAACCTTTGCGTGATCATTACTTCTCCGAGGTTATCAGATAAGCGTATGATTTTTCTACTAAAAGTAGCAAAATGCCAAGGTTTTTGGTTAAAAACAGTATAAAAAACAACAAAATGCACGGATATTGCAAAATATTCGTGCATTTTGTTTGCAGTTTCAATAGATTTTATTAATTTTGCTATCTGGTATAGAAAAGTACCTTATAAATAGAATAATATAAAGCAAAACGAAATGGAGAAAATAGACAATCTAGACAGAAAGATTCTCGGCATCCTTTCCAAGAATGCCCGTATTCCTTTCAAGGACGTAGCCGCAGAATGTGGCGTGTCTCGTGCTGCCATCCATCAGCGTGTTCAGCACTTGATGGAGGATGGTTTCATCACCGGTAGCGGTTTTGATGTAAACCCTAAAAGCCTGGGTTATTCTACCTGCACTTATGTAGGTTTGAACTTGGAGCGTGGTAATATGTATAAAAAGGTGGTAGAGCGCTTGCAGAACATTCCTGAAATCGTAGAGTGCCACTTTACAACCGGTTCATACACCATGCTGATCAAGCTTTATGCCCGCGACAACGAGCAGCTCATGGATCTGCTCAACAATAAGCTTCAGGCTATCCCTGGTGTGGTTTCTACCGAAACGCTTATCTCTCTTGAGCAGAGCATCAAGCGTGAGATTCCTGTACTTCTCGATGAAGATTAATAAGAGTCTCCATACCTGAGTACGATTTTTAGAAGATCTTGAATCATTATTTTTTGAAAGATAAACAAATGGAAACATTTGACTTAGAGTCGCATCTCCAGGGTGCATACTCTAGATTTCCCGAAGCGAAGCATCAGCCTGTAATTGGCCTTACTGCCAATTATGAAGGTATTGATGCTACGCTTCGCGACCGTTATTATAAGCAGGTAATAGCGGCTGGCGGTACGCCGGTCATTATTCCTCCTGTTGCCGATGCTCAGGTCATCGTCAATACCCTGGAGCATCTTGATGGATTGATTCTGACGGGTGGCGGTGACCATAATCCGCTGTGGATGGGCGAAGAGCCTTCTCCCCGTCTTCACAACATCAATCAGGAACGTGATGCTGCCGAACTGATGATTACCCGATTGGCTTTCAACCGCCAGATTCCGATGCTTGGCATCTGCCGGGGCATTCAGACCCTCGCTATTGCGCTGGGCGGAAAGGTGTGCCAGGATATCAAGCAGCTGGTAAAGCACAGCCAGGATGCCGACCGTACTGAACCAACCCACATCGTAGAAATCAAGAAAGATTCCACCTTATATAATATATATAATAAGGAGAAGATCTTTGTCAACTCGTTCCACCATCAGGCGGTAAGCGAGCCAGGCAATCATCTGCGCACCATCGCCAAATCTTCTGACCATATTATCGAGGCTGTAGAGAGTAGCGAGTATAAGCAGATTCTCGGTGTGCAATGGCATCCGGAATGGCTGGAAGAAGAAGGATTGAAGATTTTCCAATGGCTGGTTAATCAGGCTAACAACTTTTATGCAGCCAAGCAGTTGCATAAGCGCATCCTTACGCTCGATACCCATTGTGATACTCCGATGTTCTTCCCTCAGGGCATCAAGTTTGATCACCGCGATTCCCGCATCCTGGTTGATCTCCATAAGATGACCGATGGTCATCAGGATGCTACCACGATGGTAGCTTACCTGCCACAGCCTCAGATAGGCGAGAGCTTCAGCAGCAAGGTGGCTTTCGATGTAAAGGGACCTGCGCAGTATGCCGACCTCATCTTCGACAAGATAGAAGAGATTGTGAGCAAGAACAGGCAGTATCTCAGCATAGCCCGCACTCCTGCCGATCTTTATAGCGATAAGCGGAAAGGCAGAAAGAGCATCATGCTCGGCATCGAGAACGGTCTCGCCCTGGAGCACGATATCAGTAACGTGAAGCATTTCGCCCAGCGCGGCATCGTTTATATTACGCTCTGCCATAATGGTGATAATGATATCTGCGATAGTGCTCGCGGCTGCAATACCCATAATGGTGTGAGCAGTTTTGGCGAGAAGGTGATTCATGAGATGAACCGCCTGGGCATCATGGTAGATTTGAGTCATGGTGGCGAGAAGAGTTTCTACGATGCACTTGATATCAGCCAGGCGCCTATTGTCTGCAGCCATAGCAGCAGCCGTGCGCTCTGCGATGTGCCTCGCAATCTGACCGATGACCAGATGCGTGCCCTCGCAGCAAAGGGTGGTGTGGCTCATACCACGCTCTATCATGGATTCCTGCGTAAAGAGGGTGAAGCCGACATCATGGACGCTATCGCCCATCTTGAGCATGCCATCGATGTGATGGGTATCGACCACGTAGGTCTGGGTACCGACTTTGATGGAGACGGCGGCATCCGGGGGCTCGCCGACTCTTCTGAACTCATCAATTTCACCCTCCAGCTGTTGCGCCGCAAATATAGCGAGCAGGATATTGTCAAGATTTGGGGAGGCAACTGGCTCAGAGTGATGACGCAGGTGCAGAACTTTAAACATTAATGTTATGACGAAGAAAATGAAGATAATTTTAGGCTTGGTAGTTGCTGCCGGAGTGGTAGCTGGAGCTATCAGCTATAAGAGTGCCAACACCACGTCGCCGGAAATCCAGGAAGTAGAGGAAGCAGAGAAGCTGAATCCTGTAGGTCCTGCCTTTAATGCCGATTCGGCGTTGGCTTATTGTGCCGCACAATGCGATTTCGGTCCTCGCGTCATGAACAGCGAGGCGCACGACAAGTGTGGCGAATGGATTGTGAGCAAGTTCAAGCAGTTTGGTTGTGAGGTAGAAACCCAGAAGGCTGACCTCAAGGGCTATGATGGTACCATCCTGAAGAATACCAATATCATCGCCCATTACAACCCGAAGGCAGAAACCCGCATCTTGCTTTGTGCCCATTGGGACAGCCGTCCTTGGGCCGACAACGACCCCGACAGTACCAACTGGCGCAAGCCTGTAATGGCAGCCAACGATGGAGCCAGCGGAGTAGCCGTCATGTTGGAGATAGCCCGCCAGCTACAGGCAGACAAGAAGCTGAATCCTAACATCGGCGTAGATTTCGTATGTTTCGATACCGAAGACTGGGGTACACCTCAGTGGGCTGATGTTCAGGACGATGGCGATACTTGGGCTTTGGGTGCCCAGTACTGGAGCGAGAACAAGCCTGAGGGATATAATCCTCGTTTCGGAATCCTCCTCGATATGGTGGGCGGACAGGGAGCCAAGTTCTATCGTGAGGGTATGTCTATGCAGTATGCCGGTGGCATCGTGAAGAAGGTTTGGGCTGCAGCCCGTCAGGCAGGTTTTGGCTCTTACTTCCCTAAGAGCGATGGCGGAATGATTACTGATGATCATATTCCGGTCAACGAGAAGGCTAAGATTCCTACTGTAGATGTGATAGCTTATTATCCAGACTGTCAGCAGAGCAGTTTCGGTCCTACCTGGCACACCGTGAGCGATGATATGGCTCATCTGGATAAGAATGTGCTTAAGGCGGTTGGCCAGACCATGATTCAGGTGCTTTATACTGAGGAATAGGTGGGCATCCCATTCGAATATAAAAGGAAATGTTCCTAGGAAAAGTTGTTGCTTTTCTTAGGAACATTTCTTTTTTCTGTCTGTTTAAATCTTCGTTCATCGACGTTGAACCGCCGTTCAACGTCTATGAACCGCCGTTCAACGACGCTGAACGGACATTCAACGTCGATGAACGGAGATTTCTTCTGCTTGTATCAACAAAAAAACTTAGGTATAAAAGCAATTCCTATTGACTGGAAATGCTTTTATACCTAAGTATATGAGCTTTCTGAATAAGATGAACTGGTTAAATCTGCCCCGATTCTACCTGTCTTACCACTCTTTCTGTTAATCTGTCAACGCCGTTCGGGTCGTACTTCTTGTTGAGGCTGGCACCGAAGAGGCTTGCAAATGCCTGATAGAATCCGGCACGGATAGGACCCAGGAAGGCTTGTATAAGATGATAGGATGAAGAATTGCACTCGCGATATACCAGTTTGATGCAGAGTTTACCCTGTGCATAGGTGAGTTTCTTCATTCTCGGGGTATATTCCTGTTTGATACCTTTCTCCACCAGTTTCATGTGTGCATCCTTTGCCTTTTTGTTAGGCAGCGTTTCCAGATAATCACCCGTTTCGATGATAATCTTTCTTACCTCTTTGGCTATCGGCAGCACCTTCTTGATGTTGTATACCAAACGGTTGTAAGCCATTCGCTCCTTGGCGTTCTTAAATATCGGCTGCGGATAAACGTACACGTTGTTCACCTGAACATATTGCACGCTGTCATGATCCAGGAGCACTTTTCCTACCTTCACCATTGGTTCAAAGGTAGGAGCATCCATGTCCACCTCCCTGTCTTCAGGGTTGTCGCCATCGGTCTGCGCCATGGTTTGCAGGGTGATGCAGAAGAGCATCGCCAGTAAAAAGCATATTTTCTGTTTCATGTAAATCTCCTCAAAGTTCTTTGGCCAGCTCCTTTTTTCGTGGAGCTTCTTCTATATATAAAGAGGTGTAAGCCCCTTTGTGTTACTAATTACGCCGCAAAATTACAGATTATTTCTCAAATTGAGAAAGATTCTTGGCTTTTTCTTTCTCTTTTTCATATTTTAGCAGTAACTTTGTCTTAATTTAATAAATGAAGTGCCTACTGCAGATGAAGCATGCTCATTCCATAACATCCCTCTTGTTGAAACTGTTTCTCGTAGGCAGCTCCCAAATCTTCTGTGCCTCATGGCCTCAAGCCCAATCTTCCTCTCTTTCAGAACAGGGCGCCGCGCCTGAAGATTCTCTTTCCGCTTCGCCACCCTGGCAGCAACTGCTGTCCGATCTTTCTGCATCCGAAGATTTCGAGCATGTAGCCTGGCAGGATTATGAAGAAGATTTGGAGGAGATGGCGCAGCATCCCGTCAATCTGAATACGGCAACGAGAGAAGAACTGGAGCGCATACCGTTTCTTACCGCATCGCAGGTAGAAGACATCCTGTTCTATATTTACCGCTATGGCCAGCTGAAGAGTATGAGCGAGCTTACCCTGATAAGCAGTATCGACTGGTACCAGCGCCAGCTGATGAGTTGTTTCTTCTTTGTGGCCGATGACGGGAGCAAGCCGGCTTTCCCCAGTCTTAAAAACATCGCCCAGTATGGCAAGCACGAGGTGATGGGCATGCTGAAGGTTCCTTTTTATGAGCGCAAGGGCGATGCAAGCGGAACTGGCGGCTATCTGGGTTATCCTTATAAGCACGGACTGCGCTACCAGTTTCGCTACGGCAATTCCGTCAAACTGGGATTCGTAGCTTTTCAGGATGCCGGCGAACCATTCTTTGGAGGCAGGAACACGATGGGTTACGACTTCTATTCCTTCTATCTTCAGGTAAAGAACCTGGGCAGATGGAAGAATATCACCCTGGGCAGATACAGACTGAACGTAGGATTGGGACTGATACTCAATAATGATTTCGGCTTCGGCAAACTCTCAGCCTTAACCTCCTTGGGCAGATCATCTTCCTGCATCATCCGCGGTCATTCCTCCCGTTCTTCAGCTAATTATCTGCAAGGCGCAGCAGCCACCTATACCTTATTAAAGGGCCTCGAACTGACCGGCTTTCTTTCTTATCGCCAGATAGATGCTACGCTTTCTGCTGACGGCGGGGGCATCAAGACCATCCTGAAGACTGGTTTGCATCGCACGGTGAATGAGATTGCTAAACAGAAGGTAGCATCCAATACACTTGTGGGAGGCAACATCAGTTACCGGCATCAGGGCTGGCACATCGGAGGTACAGCCTTTTATACCTCTTTCTCCCTGCCGCTCACGCCCAATAAAAGCCAGCTTTACAAGCGTTTTGCTCCAGAGGGGAATGCCTTCTGGAATGCCAGCATCAGCTATGGTTACATCTCCCATCGCCTCACCCTCTCCGGCGAAACGGCTACGGGCGATTGCGGTTCCATAGCCACGCTCAATGCAGCCTCCTATCTCTGTTCCGACCATTTCACGCTCATGGCTCTTCACAGGTTCTATTCTGCCCGATATTATTCTCTCTTCAGCAACAGCTTTTCCGAGGGGAGCGATGTGCAGGATGAAAACGGCGTATATCTGGGCTTTACCTGGATTCCTGCCCATCATTGGAGCATCACAGCCTATAGCGATTTCGCCTATTTCGCCTGGCCTAAGTATCAGACCAGGGAGAGCACTCAGAGTTGGGATAATCTGCTGAATATTCTCTTCCAGCCCTCAAGAGTGCTGACGGTAGGAGGAAGGTTCCGTTATAAGGATAAGGCGGGAACCACAACCGGCCGTCTGCGTCTCTATGCCACAATATCCCAAAAACGATGGAGCGCCAAAACCAGTTTCGACTATACGATGAGCCAGGCAGAAAGCGCAATGAAGAATGAGGGCGATGAGCTTAGTAAAGGCTATATGGTGAGCGAGCATATAGGATGGGAATGGAAATGGAAGAAGCAGTTGAAAGGAACGTTGAGAGGCTGCCTGGGCTATTTCCATACTTCCGATTTTGCCTCCCGTATCTACGCTTATGAGCCCGGTCTGCTCTATCAGATGAGTTTCGGCAGCTACTACGGCGAGGGCATCCGTTACGCCTTGGTGGCACGCTCAGAGATAGGTTCCCATCTGCTGCTTATCGCCAAATTGGGTACAACCGATTATTTCGACCGCTCTCACATCTCTTCTGGTTTGCAGGAAATCTCCCGCTCTTCGCAAACCGATCTGGAGATACAGGTAAAGTGGAAATGGTAAGAAAGAATGGAGAAAAACGGGAAAAATATATCAAGAATAAAAAATATTAAACGTTTTTCTTGTTTAAATAGAAAAAATGAGTTACTTTTGCATCTGAATAAATACTGGCTTACAAATGAAGATATTGATAGTTATCCCTTGTTATAACGAGGAAGAAGTGCTGCCTAAGACCTTAGATGTGCTGGGGGCATTGATCAGAAAGATTAAGAAAGAGACTGATGCCGACACAGAACTGCTGCTTGTCGACGATGGCAGTCGTGATCATACTTGGCGGATGATTTCGGATGCTGCCAAGGAACATGGGTATGTGCATGGCATTAAGCTGTCGCATAACCGGGGCCATCAGAATGCGCTCTGGGCAGGTATGGAAGCTGCGGTAGACCATTGTGATGCGATGGTAAGCATCGATGCCGACCTGCAGGACGATGAGAATGTTATCGTGGATATGGTGCGCCAGGTGCAGGAAGGCAAGGATATCATCTATGGTGTGCGCAAGGAGCGCAAGACCGATACCTTCTTTAAGCGCTTTACCGCCCAGGCTTTTTATAAGCTGATGCAGAGTGTGGATAAGGATACGGTTTACAATCATGCCGATTTCCGCATGATGACCAACCGCACCCTGAAGGCTCTGATGCAGTATCCCGAGCGCAATCTCTTCCTCAGATCCATCGTACGCCAGTTGGGCTTCCGGGAGGGATTCGTCTATTACGACCGCAAGGCTCGTGAGGCGGGTGAGAGTAAGTATCCGTTTACCAAGATGCTGAGCTTCAGTATCGATGGCATCACCTCGTTCTCCGTGGCACCTCTTAGGTTTATCACCTTCCTGGGTTTGGCGATGACTTTGGTGGCAGTCATCATGATTATCTTTGCCTTGGTAGAATATTTCCAGGGCAAGACCATCCAGGGCTGGACCTCCATGCTTGTTTCCATGTGGTTTATCGGAGGCATCATCACCACGGGCGTAGGCATCACGGGTGTTTATATCGGCAAGATTTATACCGAGGTGAAGCGTCGCCCACGATACTTCATCGAAGAAAGAGTATAAGAATAAAGATATAAGCGTAACATAAGAAAAGCGTGTGTAAGATCAAAAGGCGTGTCGTATGAGCGGCACGTCTTTTGATCTTATCGCATAGTTATATTGAATTCGTTTTTGATGAATCGCTAGAAACCAATATGAGATGATGCCTGTCCTTTGTTTGTGGAATGTGGCTAATCGTTTCTTACATTTGGGTACATTTTTAGATTAGTGTTGAAATTAGCAAATGTAGTATCAAAAGTAAGCCCACCATTGCTATCTACTAAGTAGTAGCCAGAGTACGATTTGCCTTTCCCCATGTTTGCATGCATGTAAACATTAAATCCAGGGAAGAAAGAGGCACGAGTGGTCGGTTGTGTTCGATACCCATCTACAATCCACCAATGTCCAGCTCCAGTACTAGTTTGCCCATACATAAATACGGGTCTTAATTCATCAACAGAAGCTTTTAATGTGGCAATGTTCATTTTCTGCATGTTGTCCACGTATATCCCATATTTTTTTAAGAATTTGATAATATTACTAAAGTTGACGCTACTAGAATTACATTGATATTTTACTCCACATTGTTCTCCGATAAATTTCATAAGTTTAGCAATCATCAGACATTTGTCATCAGGATCTTTAGTGTACGAACCAAAGTAGTCTGAGGTATCATGTATTTCTTCCTTTTCGCATAGATAGTCCCAATCAATTCTTGTCCCATCAACATAAATGCTCGGTTTGTAAAAAGACATGATTTCAGCAGTCGCAATGACAACAGAGCTAATTGGGTAACGATAATCCCAAAGCCAATTGTCGGAGCAGTTTTGTTCCATTAATTGGTTGTATGGTAGTCCGTCGTTCCAACTAACTTTAATGAATGGACCATTTCCTGCGATGGCATTGCTAGGGGGTGTTGTAATAGTTGCTCTTGTGTTCCTAATTTGTTTCGGAGAAATGAACTCTTTAATTTTTGCAAACTCAACTTTCTTTGGGGTGGTATTTAGCACTTTTGCTATTTTCTCTAATGTCGTATTTCGTAAGGAATCTTTGTTAGAATCTAAACTGCTAATGGCGTTAGTAAAAAGTTCTTTTGAATATAGAAGTGGTGGCAACTCTTTTGAGAAACTTGTACTATCGTTTCTAAAGTATGCTAATACATAAGGGAATCTCTTGTCGCCAGAAATAATTGCTGTATAGACTCCTGTTGTAGAATTTATTTTCAACTCGTAAATAGGACAATGTAATTTGTTATTATTTACTTGGTTCTGTAATTTGTTTGATGGTGAAATGTTATACTCTTTAGTTTCTTCTATTTTGATTACAGGGTTGTTTTGTCGAGTTGTAAGGTTGTCTTCTGCAAAGAGATTGAAAATGTCAACAGCTTCGTCTTTAGTCAACTTGACTTTATCATCAAACATAATACTGGAAATTTCAGCCTCTGTTAGTTCAATTTTGTTCTCATAGTAATAAAAATTGAGAGCATCATTGTTGGTTTGACAAGATGTGATAGTCATGGTTAGAGCCATTAATATATAATAGATTTTTCTATTCATAAATTTTATGTTAAAAGGATTGAGAACTTGCCTAGTTCTCAATCCATGTTAGAAATAGTGTTAATTTGAAAGTGATTACCCTTTGCGAACGTTTGGATAAGCCTTGAGCTCATAGTCAAAAATATCATAATCACTTTTTGGATTACCATTACAGTCAAAAGTGATATCACCAGAAGACTGATATAAATACCATCCGTCGCTATCGCCTCCCCATCCAAAATTACAGTGGCAATATACATTATATTGTCTCAAAATCATTCTGTACGAAGAATTTCTTTGTCTTATTTGGTATCCATCAATTAGCCAGGCATGTCTTCCGCTAGCATTGAATCCTCTGGTGTAGACATGGCGACCAGTTCCTGTAATGTAAACAAGTCTTAATGCATCAAGACTAGCCTTCATATTTTGAAAAGTACAGTCTTTTGCATCATCCATATATACCCCTAATGTCTTCATATAGTTACGAGCCATTTGAGTGTTTGTTGAGCCACCTTTTGGTCCATATTTTGTCCCACTTCCTTTTGCAATTAGAGAAAAAACACTTGCAACAGCTTTTGATGTTTCTGAACTATTGTCAAACATTGGAACTGATTGAATATTAGCAAGACTCCAATCTATCCCTGGCATAGAAGGTTTAAGATATGCAGCAATTTGTGCCATGGCAGTAACAACACATCCTGCAGGATAGCGATTGTCGTATCTAAAGTCAAATGCTCCTTCATCATTAGTTCCTGTTGTCGGGTCGGCATATAAGTTATAGGGAGAAACTTGGTCCCATTGGGTTGTTGTGAGGGGACCAATTTTTGCCATTTCAGTTCCACCAGGTGTGACAGCCCATCCTCTTGTTGGATTTTCGTAAACAAAGATGTTGTCTTCAAAGTCTTTAAACTTAAAATCCCCGGTAAACTGTCTAATGTGGCGAATCTTGTCAATAGTTTGTACTCGCAAGGAATCCTCATAATGTTTGATTTGTGAGATTGTGGACAAAACATATTGCTTTGCATTGGCTAGCATGATGTCAGATGGTAATATGCTATTTCTGTTATAGGAGTCTATGTAAGCAATTACCGCAGGAAAACGCTTATCTCCACAAACTAACGCTTTCTTTTTCTCTGGCTGATTTTCAGTCTCATACTCATAGAAGGTAACATGGTCTTTATTGACAGAACATGTCGAGTTGTTCTTTGCGTTGATGGTGTACTTGTTTTTTAGGCAAAAAGTAGGCATAGAACTTCTTGATACATTGTTTTCTGCAATAAAATCAGCAAGAATGTCTGTTGCGGCTTCCTCAGATAAGTCATTGTTAGAGTCGTAGGCAATACTTAACAATTCTGGTTCAGTTAAACCTATTGCTAGGCGGTGTAACAGGTTACCACCATTGTCTTGAGCACCTTCTTCTAAGTTTTGGGTGCATGATATTGCTATACATGATAGCAATATTCCGAAAATAAGTAATTTTTTCATGTAGTGTAATATTTTGGTGAATATTTTATGATATAAAGCCTCTCAATGTCGAATCGCCATAGTAAATTTCTAAACAAGCGGCTGATGCTGGTTTCTCGATAGTAAAAAATGTAGCGTTAAAGGAAAATTGACATAGAATTTCTCCTTGCTCATTTTTGAATACTATACGACAGCTTGTTGGTACATTTGTAAAATGTATCATTCCGTCTTCACAGAAAACTTTTAAAGGTTTCTTTGAAGGCATTCTGTGACGTTCATGGTAGTTCTCTCTATCATTGCTATATACCGAAATAGGGAAAAGTTCAATATCGAACTTTTGCTGAGCATTTAGGTATAATGTAGAAAACCACATTAAAATAATTAAACTTAGTTGCTTCATAACGTTTCTTTTTTTGGTGGTAAAATTATGAAAAAAAATAATATGGTGGTCAAAATCCTTTTCACAAATATTTCACATTTTGTAAGTTGTTGATATTCAGGTTGCTATTATGGAAGAAGCCAGAAGACATGTGAAATATTTCACATGTCTTCTGGCTTCTTTCTAGTAAGAGATTTCAAATTTCAGATGGAGCGAATGAATATATCTAACTCTTCTGCTTTACCGTCTTTATGGAAAAGCTTCTTATATAAACGTTTTCTAGCCATGCTAAGTGTTGATGGTTCTCGGTGAAGTATAATTGCCATGTCAGACAAAGTAAATCCGACTTTAAGAAGTAGGCATATTCGGTATTCGATTTCAGATAATTTGCAAATTCTGTAAAGTGTAATTTTAAAATCGTAATAGTTTTTGTTGACTAATTCATCTAATTCTTTCCATTCGTTCTCATTGATATTGTTTTTGTTTTGTGTTTTTTGGATGAAAATTGAATAAATGTTTGTTTCTTTAATCTGTGATAGGGTGTCTTTATTGTTGGTCTTTTGCGAGGCACTTTTTTCCAAAATATGTTGTAATTCCATCGTTTGCCGTTTTTGTTCATTTTTTGCTATTTTGTATTTTTTGTAGTACACATAAAATAACAAAAATGTGAGTAGGGTTGTTAGTCCATATATAATTTGCCATAATTTATGTTGTTTGTTTTCATTTTGTAATTTGATATATTCCTTTTCTTTTTGCGTATAATCATAAAGAGACTGACTTTTTGCGATGGCGTTGGCATTCGAGATATTTTCAATGGAATCAGCGTATTGGATAAATAGCTTCCATGACAGTAAGTCTTTGTAGGAACAATTCTTTTTTAATGCCATCTCAACCTTTTCTCGATAAGCAGCTTCTTTGGCATAAACGTCTCCTGTTTCTTCAATTTTCTTTATATAGTAATTGACAGAATCAGGAAGATTGCACAATTTATAGTATTTTATAGCCATAGAAAAGGTACCACTTTTATTTTCTTCTCTAATATCATTGAGTAGTGGAAGAAAATATTTGGCAGCTGAATCAACATCTTGTCTTGAGTCTAAATAAATATTAGCCAAACTTGATTTTGCGGAAGTTATCATTTTCGGCATTTTGGCTTTTAGTGCTAATTGTAACGATTGTTGGCTGAAGAAAATCGCACTATCGACTTTGTTGGTGTTGGCGTAAGTATATCCTAGGTCTCTAAGATCATATATTTGTCCTTTTATATCATTTCTTATTAAGTCGATATGATATGATTTCTTATAGAAATCTATGGCAGAAGAGAAGTTGCCTTGGTAAAGCATAATATAGCCCAGTTGGGCATATGTAAGCCCCTTTAAACGAATATCTTTACACTCGTTTAATGTTTTATGAAAGTACTCTAAGGCTTGAGGAGAGTCGTGTAGGTCTAAATAAGTTGTACCTGTTAAGTAATAAATCTCAGGTAGAAGTTTCTTATCGTCATTTCTTTCATAATAAGATTTTAGTAGATTGATTTTGCCTAAATTAGGATGTGGGGTACAAGTCTTTTCTTGTGCTTTTAGCTTCAAGAGGTTGTAATACATCCAATAGGCAGTCTGAGTTGTATCAAAATTATTGCCAATTTGTTCCAATTTAGTTAAAGCTAACTGAGGATTTGAATAGCATAAACTGTCAATTTCTACTAAACTCTTAGGGTATTTTGAACTATTACATGAAGTATAGAACAGAGTAGCTAAAAGTAATATTTTGATTTTGTTTGTCATATCTTTTAGTTTATAAATGATTATTTTGAATGAAATGTAGGATAGAAAGGCTTATATTACAAAGCCTTTCTTACCTTTACAAACCGATAGAAGCCTACCGGATGGTGCCATTCTACGAGTTTCTTTACTTCCCAAACTTTCTGGAAGGTGTAGTCCTTGCCGTATTTCTCAAGGAAATCAGGCATGTCTTCTTCCGGAATCATCAGCACGCCATCCTGTGGCAATACCTTGTCAAACTGCTGGATCTTATCGCCCAGATAGAAGTTGAGGCTGAAGAAATGCAGCATATCTACTGACATATAAGAATAGAGTTTGCTGGTATCAAACTTCTTCTCGATAACCGGCGCCAGGTGCTTATCGGCCTTCGTGTTGAGCACAGGTGGCTGCAGACTGGAGTCGAGCATCAGGAAGATCCCCACGATGGTGGCAAGAGTATATGAAACAATATTGCCTGAATTCTTCTTCCTGAGTGCTCGGAAGATGAGGTAAACTCCCTCCAAAGTGATAACCATAAAGATGCTGCATGGGATGAGAAAATCGTTGTTTTCGAGCGCATGGAGCATGGCGATATTGTCTATGGCATGCTTACCGTGGAAGATGCTTTCTGGCACCCATCCTTTTTTTACCACCAGCAGGGCGATATTGAGAATCAGGGTTATCGCAGCAATCACCCCTGCATAAACCTTCAAGGCTCCCATCTTCTCCTTCATCATCCAAACGATGTATTCGGCGATGAGATAGGCCATGAACGGATAGCATGGCAGCAGATAAACGCTGCGTTTGCTCTTTGGGATGCAGTAGAAGAAGAGTACCAGGAGGAAAGCGAGCCAGGTGAACACCTGCAGCGGAGTAGCCTTCTTCGCATTCTCAAGGAAACGGGTCTTCGAGAACTTCTTCCATGGCAGAATGAAGAGCGAGAACAATAATAATAAGGTGTAAGGCAACCAGCCCGTGATGAGCGTGAGAAGGTTGTACCACGCTGGATTCTCGTGCGATTCGTATGCCATCTTGCCCATGAATCGGTCGATATTCTCTTCCTTCACCAGTCGCAGGAACTCGTCGCCGCCTTGCAGATAGGCTGCATAATACCAGCAGAATGGGATGATGAGCGAGAGCAGGGCGGTTAGAGCCATGCGCCATACGATGCCCCAGAAGTTCTCACGTTGGGTAAGCATGAATACGCCCATCACAAAGCAAGGCAGAATGATGCCCACAGGACCTTTGGTAAGCGTAGCGCCACTCATGCAGAGGATAGCGAGCCAAGGCAACTGGTGCTTTCCTTTCTCCCACCAGCGGTAGAGCAGATACATGGCTCCCACCATGAAGGCGGTGTTCAGCATATCTACACGGCAGTTCATACCCGCACGGTGCACCTCGAAGGCGGTGAGCGTAAGGATGGCTGCGATGAGGCTGGTCTGGGCGTTCTTGCGCTTGGCATAGAACACGAAACCGCCAATGGTCATCAATACCAGCGATACGGCAGACGGCAGGCGTGAGGTGTACTCATTCACATGGCCGATGAAGAGGCTGAAGAAGGCGATGCACCAGTGGAAGAATGGCGGTTTGTAAGGGATGTCGCCTCCGTTGTTGATAGGCAGAATCCAGTTGCCATGTTCCAGCATGGTGTAGGCAACCACCGCTTCGCGAGGTTCTCCCTTGGTATTGAAATCGGTGAGTCCGAGGAATGGAATCATCATCACGATAGCCAGGATGATGATGAGCCATAGGGCTTTGTTGTACTTGATGTTCATGTCTTATCGAAGTCTTATTATGTTATTTTGGCTGCAAAGTTACATATAATTATTTGTTTATAGACAGAATAAGGCTAGAAATTTTGCTTTTATTGGGATATAATTATTAACTTTGCACCCGATTTCTAAAGTAGAATAAAAATGAAACGATATTTTAAGGCTTTTGGGTATCTCCTTTCGGTGCATGTATTGGCATTGCTGGTGATGACTCTGTTCAGATTGGTAGAATTCATCGCCCTGCATGGCATGATTGTAGATGCAGAGGCGAGTAGGGTAATGGCGTTTGTCAAGGGTGTATGGTTTGACAATGTCATAGCTTGTTATATTTCGGTGTTGCCTGTGGCTGTGCTCCTGATAGCAGCCAGCCTGGGGTGGTGTCATCGCCGTTTGCTGCGTGGCATCAACATCTGGTATGCGGCATGGTTTGCCATCGCCTTCATGCCTTCGGCAGCCAATACTCCTTATTTCCAGTATTTCTTCAAGAACATCAATTCCAGCATATTCGGGTGGTTCGGCTATGTAGCCACCACATCGGGCATGCTCTTGCAGGAATCTTCCTACTGGCTCTATATCGCCCTCTATTTCGTGTTTACGGGGGCGTTTATCTATGCGCTCGTCCGTCTGCGCCGCTACTTCGAGGGGCTCTTCCTTCTGCCTAAGGACAATATGCACCTGGTGCAGGTAGTCAGCCGTTTCCTTATTTCTGCTGTGATGATAGGTGCCTGTCTCTTCGGTATCCGTGGCAGAATGGGCTATAACCCTATCAAGGTGAGCCAGGCTTACTATTGCGAGGATTCTTTTCTCAACCAGCTCGGCATCAATCCGGCATTCAATCTCCTTACTTCTGCGCTCGACGATATGCGCAAGGAGAACAAGGAGTTGCATCTCATGCCATACGCTGAGGCTATTACGAATACCCGCCAGTGGCTGGGTATTATGGGAAAGGTGGATAGCACGAATATTCTGAAGCGTGAGGTGGTGAACAATTCCCTGATGATGAAGAAGAATCATCCTAACGTGGTGGTGATACTGATGGAGTCGATGTCGGCAAATCTGTTGGGTACTTTCGGCAATCAGCAGCCGCTCACCCCAACGCTCGATTCGCTCTATCATCATTCTCTGGCGTTCACCCACTTTTATAGTGCCGGCATCCATACCAACCATGGCATGACGGCTACGCTCTACAGCTTCCCTGCTCTCATGTTCCGAAACCTGATGAAGGGAACGGTAACTCCACGCCGCAAGGGTATCGCCACGGTGTTGAAGAAGTATGGCTACGAGAACATGTTCTTCATGACCCACGAGGCACAGTATGACAACATGAAGGCTTTCTTCCAGACCAATGGCTATGATGACATCTTCTCTCAGGAGAACTATCCTAAGAGCGAGGTGGTGAACAGCTTTGGTGTGAGCGACCATTTCGAGATGGACTACGCCCTCAACACCATCAACCAGAAGGCGAAGACGGGCAAGCCTTTCATGGCTACCATCCTCACCGTGAGCAATCATCCGCCATATATCATTCCTGATTTCTTCAAGCCGAAGACCAAGGAGAAGGAAACACAGATTGTGGAGTATGCCGACTGGGCGATAGGCGACTTTCTGAAGAAGGCAAGTCGGGAGCCTTGGTATAAGAACACGATATTCGTGATTCAGGCAGACCATGGTAAGCTGGTGGGTAAGAGCGAGGGCGAGTTGCCTCAGTCTTACAACCACATTCCGCTCATCATCTTTGGTCCTGGTGTTCCGCAGCAGCAGTATGCGGGCTTGGGCATGCAGGTGGATGTGATGCCTACGCTTTTCGGCTTGATGAATCTGAATTATGAGTACGAGGGCTTCGGCGTGGATCTGCTGAAGCAGCAGCGCCCGATGGTATTCTATTCGGCAGACAACCAGATTGTGGCAAGAGATCATCAGCGTTGCTTCGTCTATAATCCGTCGATGAGCCGCAGTTTCTGCTATGATGTGTTGCCGAATGGCAATCTGAAGGAAACCAAGCAGGAGTCTAAGTTCCAGGATTTGAAGAACTATGTGTTCTCGAATATCCAGGCTGCTGAATATATCGAGCGACATCAGCAATAAACAACAGAAATCCCCCACCACGCTATGGCTGCGTGATGGGGGATTAACTGTTTCTGATGGAGATAAAATATAAAGTTTCATAAATTATACCCTAGGGTATAATACCTTTGGGTATAATTTTGTAACTTTGCAGAGAATCAAGACTTTAAGCATATGAACAAGATACCATTTGAATATGGTTCTATCGCAGAAAATGAATATTTCATAGATAGAATCGAAGATAGAAGAGACCTCAAGACTTTTCTTGGAGGAGGCATCAACGTGATGCTGATTTCTCCAAGACGATGGGGCAAGTCTTCACTTGTCAAAGCAGCAATGGAAGAGCTGAAGCAAGAGCAGAAGGACATAAGAGTATGCTATCTGGATGCCTTCAAGATTTTCTCCGAGGAAGAGTTCTACAACAAGTTTGCAAGTGCAATACTCCAAGGAGTTTCTTCCACGATGGAAAAGAGATGGGCCGACATCGTAAAGTTCGTCCAATCCATATCTCCAAGCCTTACCATCAATAGCGACCCGGTGAATGCCGTAGAAGTAAATCTAAACTTCAAACCTTTGAAGGAAAGTGCCGAGGAAATTCTCAATCTACCAGAAAAGATTGCCAAGGCAAAAGGCATCCATGTCATCGTGTGTATTGATGAGTTCCAACAATTGGCAAACCTGCCCGACTGGAAGAGACTGGAAGGAACCATGCGTTCGGTATGGCAAGGACAACACAGTACGACCTACTGTCTCTATGGCAGTAAACGCCATATGATGATGGATATATTCGGCAACTCGAAGAATCCATTCTATCGTTTTGGACAGATGATGACCTTGAAGAAGATAGCCAAGGAATACTGGAAACCTTTTATTCACGACAGTTTCTACAATCACGGCAAGTCTATCAGCGATGATATGATAGAGCGAATCTGCAATGCCATGCAATGCCACTCCTGGTACATGCAGCAATTCTGCTTTCTCATCTGGACTCGTACAGCAACAGAAGTAACAGAGGAAATCTATCAGTCACAACTCGCCAAACTTCTGGATACCAATGCCGATATGTTCATTACCGATATTGATGGTATGCCTGCCTCTCAGATAGCATTCCTGCGTGCCGTCTGCATGGGAGAGATTCATTTCAATGCCCAACAGGTAGTAGCAGAATATGGACTCGGTGCTCCACGGACCATCACCAAGAACAAAAAGACTCTTGTAGAAAGAGACTTCATAGAGAAATCGGGCGATGGTTTCAAAATGGTTGACCCCGTCTTCGAACTGTGGTTCAAACGAGAATACTGCAACATCTTACCTCAATAAAATATAGAAAAACTATATAAACAGTAATCCCCCACCACGCTATGGCTGCGTGATGGGGGATTAACAGTTTCAGGAGATTCAAGATGCTTTATGCCGAGAGGGTAAGCTTCTGCCAGATCTCGGTGTCGCCACCTTTCAGCTTCTTGCAGAGACCACGCTTGGTCCAACGGCTTATCATCTTACGGATGGTTTCACGGCTGGCTCCGTCGCCACGCTCACGGCTGGCATCGAAGAGGGTGAACTGCTCCGGGAGCTGGGCGAAGAGCAGGGTGTTTCGAGACTTATAGACTGGGATAGCCTCGTTGTCCTGCTGCTGCTTGTCGAGACGCAAGCCAAACATCTCCATCTGCATGGCGAGCACGTAGTCGGCCACAGCCTTGGCAAAACGGATGCAGGCATCTGTCTCCTCTCCGGTCTGTTCCAGGATGTGGAAGATGACGCCACAACGGAAGCCGATGACGGCGGAACGGCGACGATATACATCCATCACACGGTCGGCATTCGCCAGGGCGAGCTGTCTCTTCGCTTCGAGCCACTGGCAGAACTCCTTGCACATACGGGGCAGCTCCATCACGCCGTGACTACGTTCAAGGAGAGTTACTGCCTTGAGGATGTTGGCCTGCTCCTCTTTGGTGTAGCCGTGGTGCTGACTGAGGGGTGCGAAGGAGGTATCGGGCATCTTGGCGAGCATCATTCTTGAAGAAGATCCGTCCTCGATGTTATCATCGGTGAAGAACTTCTGGAAGATGTTCTGGGTGCAGCAGCCGGAGAAGTTGAGCTGGGCGTGGGTTACGCCGCTGGTGGCTGTGATGTAGTCTTGACCCACCTCGCTCTGGTCGAACGCCTTACGGAAGTAGTCGCCGAACACCTTCCATACGCTCTTCATCGAACCGAGCTCCTCGCTGAACATATACATGGTATGGCCGTCGGCACAGAGCTGACGACGCATCAGGGCCGACTTCGAGATAGTATCGCCAATGTGACGGATGCAAGGTTTGGGATCCACTACACCCTTCTTGCCCTTGTGCTGCTGGTACCAGGCTTCGTCTTCACGTGGTTTCTCATCGTCCTTATCCATCTTCTTCGCCCAGATGTTCTCGATGCGGCGGCATACGCCCTTACCCGATGCCTGCTCGCCGATGATGATAGACATGAGTGCCATCGGAGTATCGCTGCCGTCGCAATACTTCGCCTTCAGACGGTCTGCGTAGGTTGCGGCAATAGGGAGGGCTGAGAAGAGGGCAGGCACGCGTGCCTCTGCGGCTACGCCAGAGAGCGAGTCGCGGAGTCCGAGTGGAAGCTGGTCTACTGGGAATTCGTAAAGAGGCTGTGTACTTGCCTTAGCGGCTAAAAGGTTCTCTATGTTTCTTAAATTTTCATTCTCCATAATTATTTAATGTTTAAAAGTTAGCTTGTCGGAATATCCGGTAAACGGGGGCAAAAATACGACTATCTTCTGTAACCGCCAAATTTGAGTGTGTGATAAGGTCCGAAATTCAGCAGCCATTTGGAGCAAATTGTGTTAAAAAATCTAAGTCATAGTTTTGTGGGGCGGAAAACATAGGTTCTTATGTGCTAAATCATAGTTTCTCGGGTGCCAGGTTATAGCTTCTCGGATAACAGGTTTTCGTTTCAATCCGTAACCCCCTTTTTCTTCTTCTTCCTTTCTCATAAAAAATAACACGGACAAATTGTCTGGAGCGTCATAACGTGTTGTTTTTCTGGTACTTATAAGCCTGCCGGACAACCATCCGGACAAATTCAATTTGTCCGTGTTTTAAAAATATTCCCGTTAAATTCTTTGGTGTCTTACCCGTAATCCATTGACTATTAGTTAATTCGTAATAAAAATGACGATTTTAAACAACTTTGTTTAAAACAACCTTGTTTAATTTGTTTTTTTTTGCTATCTTTGCAGAAGTTCTGTATCTGCAGCCAATGTAACCCGCCTCAAGAAGTCCTTGATGGTGAAAGATCTGATTACAATACCTGCTCCTAAGCATCTGGAAATGAGTGACCCCATTTTGGCGTTGTGGTTGAAGAGAAGAGTGTGGAAGGAAGCATAAAAGGATAAAGCCCCTTCTGTATTCCGGGTATATGAAAACCTGGAATGCGGAAGGGGCTTTTCGGGGATTTACCTTTTCTTATTTAAAGAACCTGTTAAGCTGTTTGATGGCCTGGTCGAACTGCTTGGCTGGCAGGTGGTAGTTCTTCACTGGATTCATGTGGGCATCATAAACATCCAGGGCACCATCGGCAGTCTTCTCCAGAATGGTGTCGTTGTTGATGATGAAGGCATAGTTCAGATTGCTGCCTACTACATGCCACAGTCTAGGCGTCTTATCTGTCATCATTCTGCCCATCGAATAATCGGCAGGACTGTTCTTTCATAATAGATAGAATCCTTTCTAGACATTAATCCTTAGATTTTAACAGAGAAAAATACTTATCCAGAACCATCAGCGAGATGATATCCTCACGCTGCTTATCCTTGAATTGCTCTACATATTCATGAGCGTGGTTGATGATAGCTTGCGCTTCATCTGGATGAGCAGTATAATAGTCCATCTTTTCCTCAAGATCAGAGAAATCAGGCTTTACTTCTATATAATGATAGTCTGGCTTCAGAGTTCCTTCCATAAACCAAGTTTCATAATATGGCTTAGGCATCACGGCGATGGAATTGGAAGACATAATCCATTTCAGATTGCTTGCCACGTCATTTCCCTCCAGCGCCATCACGTATTTGTATTTCAGATGGTCGTAGATGGAAATCTTGTCGCTCTTCCATTCTGGCTTAATCAGATCTATGGTTCCGATATCGAAGCGAGGATTTCCGAAAAACTTCTCTACGAATTGCACACGGATGTCCTTGCAGGCTATTTTTCCTCTGAAGATAGCCTGGTCTTTTTTTTCAGCAAACGAAAGCTTATCCTTCACGAAGATGAAATGGCGTACCTTGTCCATCTTGAGCAATACGGAGTTCTGGTTTTCTCCATGAATTGGGCGGCTTTTTACAATGGTAGGAATATCTTCCACATACGTGATGTCACCAGGGAGGAGATTCCATTTGTTATTGCCGTCAAAACAGCGGGCATATTCCAAAGTATCCAGATAATATACCTTCTGGCGGGTCATCGGCTGTTCTGCAACTTTAACAGCTTCTTTGTCCCATAAATCTTTGTTGAGAAGGATATTATCTTCTGTAAGCTTGTTGTAGTAGTTTACCCGGTTCAGGATATAATCGTAGTCTTTGCGTTTCTTGGCTTTGTCAAGTAAATGCTGCCCCCTCCATATCAAGATGCAGGCAGGTGTATACAGACGAGCGTATTCCTTGATGTAATACCAGGGTTTGCTGTTTTTTCCGCTATGGAATTTATATTTCAATTTTTGAATATTCATAGGATTTCTTTTTGTTTATGAAAACGATGATGATGTTATTGGGTACAAAAATACGAAATATACTTTAATCTTGCAAGAAAATGGATAAAAAAAGCAAGTATCAATGAAGGAAGAAAGATAATCTTCCTAAAATTTGGCGTTTCTGATAGTTTTTCGTATCTTTGCAACCTATGAGATACTAGGAAGGTATCTTGTTAAAGAATATAAAAGAATTGTATGTTAGAAGTACGTGATAGATTAAACTTCGAGGATTATCTGGATTCACTCTTGAATAGCGTAGAGAGTGATGACTTGGAGTTTAAAAGTGCTGCCGGTGGATTTCCTGGTAGCTTTTGGGATACCTATTCAGCTTTCGCCAATAGCGAAGGAGGAGTTATCGTGCTTGGAGTTATAGAAAGAAAAGGTAAGTTCTATATAGATAATCTATCTGATGAACAGATAGAGAAATATACCAAGGACTTTTGGAATAATGTGAATAATCGAGCTACGGTTAGTTGCAACCTGTTAAAAACAGAAGATGTCGTGGTAGAAGATTACAATGGTCACAAACTTATGTTATTCTTTATTCCTCGTGCATCCAGAGAACAGCGTCCTGTTTATAGAACATCCCAGCCCTATAATGGTACTTTTAAGCGCAATCATGAAGGTGATTATAAATGTACGGAGCGAGAAGTGCAGCGTATGTTTTCAGATGCGAATGTTTCTAATCCCGCTGATAGCCGCATTTTGAGAAATTATTCATTGGATGATTTAGATATGGAGTCTGTTGCTCAATATCGGCAATTATTTAAGTTAGCCAAGCCAGATCATCCTTGGTCTGTTTTGTCTGATTTTGAATTTCTTAAAAAGATAGGTGCTTATCGTACTGATCGTGGAACGAAAGAAGAAGGTTTTACTGTGGCAGGTGTTTTGATGTTTGGTAAAGAAGATGCCATTACTGATAATGAATGTTGCCCCGACTTCTTTCCTGATTACCAAGAAAAGCTGTCAGATAATCCTGAGATACGATGGACCAATCGTATTTGTCCTGATGGAACTTGGGAGGCAAATTTATTCCAATTCTATCTTCGTGTTCTTCCAAGATTATCAGCGGTCTTGCCAAAACCTTTCATCTTGGAGGGCAATATTCGTCGTGATGAAACTCCTGCGCATGTGGCTGTTCGCGAAGCTCTGGTGAATTTTTGTATTCATACCGATTATTCGGAAAATGCAACAATGGTAGTGCGATTGTATAGCAATAAAATTGTTTTTACTAACCCAGGAACACTGTTGGTTTCTAAAATGCAATATTATGGAGAAAGTGCTAGCGTATGTCGTAACAAGACTCTTCAAAAGATGTTTATGTTGATTGGCTCTGCTGAAAAAGCGGGAAGTGGAGTTGATAAGATATTGGCTGGTTGGCGATTTGCAAATTGGAGAGCACCTATGTTGAGAACATTAAGTCAGCCTGACTTAGTGGAACTCACAATGATGATGGAGTCGATGATAGATGAAGGAACAAAGGAAAGATTGGTTCTGATATTTGGAACAGAAGTTTTTTCTTTGGGACATGAACGCCTGTTGACTCTTAATGCAACTTGTACAGATGGATATATTACAAATGAGAGCTTAAGGGTTGTCCTTAACCAGCATAAGGCAGAAGTTGCCGATTTGTTGAAAGATATGTGTAAGCATAAATTGCTGGTTCAAGAGGGATATGGTAGAGGAACCAAGTATCGGTTGCCTATGACTGGTAATATTGCAAGCTCCGAACCTAATATTGCAAGTTCCGAGCCTAACATTGCAAGTTCCGAGCCTAATATTGCAAGTCCTGGGGCTAATATTGCAAGTTCCGAGCCTAATATTGCAAGTCCTGGGGCTAATATTGCAAGTTCCGAGCCTAATATTGCAAGTACTCGTGTAAAACAAAGAATGCCTTATCAAAGCTTAAAGGCTATGATTTGTACTGTTTGTTCTGAGTGGATATCTTTAGATGAATTATCGGCAATTGTAAGGCGAGACAAAATTTATTTGAGAAATTTTATAATTCCTAAGATGTTAGAAGATAATAGTCTGGAAATGCTATTCCCTGGCGTTCCTAACCATCCTAGGCAAAAATATAAAAGTACTGTAAACAAATGAAGATAAAGATAAACCCAAAATACGAAGAGATGAGAAGTTTCATCGAACGCATCCCGGATGTGTTCGAGCAGGAGGGACGTTGTATCTTTGAAGGACGAAATGTTATCAAGGCTTTTCATGTAAAGTTTGATGGAAAAGAGAAAGAAGTTGTGGTGAAGAGATACAAGCAGCCTAATTTCATTCAGAAGATAGGATATAGCTTCTTCCGCTCTACCAAGGCTTTCCGTGCCTATGAGAATGCCCTTAGGCTGATGGCAGATGGCTTTGCCACTCCCGAAGGCTTTGGATATATTGAAACGAGGGTAAAGGGACTTATTGACTATTGCTACTTTATCTCTGATATTGATAACAGTATGCCTATCAACGATCAGTTGAACTCCCCAGAGGAATTCAACAGGGTGATGGCGGCAGATTATGCGCACTTTGTGAATCGATTGCACCAGAAAGGCATCATCGATATTGACTTGAATGCCGGCAATGTGCTGTATCAGCTTCAGGCTGATGGTCATTATACGTTCTCGCTTATCGATATCAATCGTATGAGGTTTTACTCAGGCTATCCGCCGATGAAGGAATGTGTGGAAAACCTGACGAGGTTTACCGGAAGAATGGATGTCTTCGAGTGTGTGGCACGAGAGTATGTGAAACTGCGGGGAATGGATGAGAAAATATTACAAAAAATAATAGGAGCAAAGAAGATACACGATTGGCGATGGGTACATCGCAAAAGTATCTTGCATTATTTTAAACGTAAAAAGTTAGGTTTATGAAAACAACATTATTGATTACGACTTACAATTGGCCTAAAGCCTTAGAACTCGTGTTGTATAGCGTGTTGCATCAGCATGTTATGCCTGATGAAGTTGTTATTGCTGACGATGGTTCTACCGAAGAGACTAAAAAACTGATAGACCGTTATGCTGATAAAATGCCAGTACCGGTAATTTGGGTTTGGCAGGAAGATAAGGGATTCAGAAGAACTTCCATTTTGAATAAGGCAATAGCAAAGGCTATGGGTGATTATATCATCCAAGTTGATGGAGATGTTGTTTTGAGTTCTCATTTTGTAGAAGACCATATAGAAATGGCTCAGAAAGGATGTTTCGTCTGTGGAAGTAGAGTGCTGCTGTCTGCCCAGATTTCCAAAAAAATTTTGGATACAAAGGTAGTCAATGTGAATCTTTGGAACATGCCTTTCAGTTATGTAAGCAACAGCTTCCGTTCTCATGTGTTCCGCAGATTGCTGGCTTTTCGCTATGCCCGTAGAATCGACCATCTCAGAGGTTGCAACATGGCTTATTGGAAAGAGGATGCCATCAAGGTAAATGGTTACAATGAGGATCTGTTGGAATGGGGACATGAGGATGCCGAGTTTGCCTATCGCCTGCATTTTGCTGGCGTTCGGAAGAAGGCGCTGAAGATGGGAGGAATCATGTACCATCTTTATCACAAGGAGGCGTCTAAAGCCCAAGAGAACATGCATAAAGATGTTTTGAACCAGGTGAAGAAGGAGCGTTTGGTTCGTTGCACAAATGGTATCGATCAATATTTATAGAGCATAGATATATGGATAAGACAAGTGTAGAACAAGAGCAGGGAAATGGCATCTCGGTGGTTATTAATACCTATAATGCCTCCTGCCATCTTCAGCAGGTGCTGGATACAGTGAAGGGCTTTGACGAGGTGGTTGTCTGCGACATGGAAAGTACTGACGACACCTTGGATATAGCAAAGCGTAATGGTTGCAAGATAGTTGTCTTTCCTAGAGGAAACTATCAGATTTGTGAACCGGCACGTCAGACTGCCATAGATGCTGCTTCCTGCAAGTGGGTATTGGTGGTTGATGCTGATGAACTGGTAACTCCAGAACTGAAGGAATATCTTTATTCCCTGATAGAGAAGGAGAATGCTCCACAGGGTTTGTATGTTCCACGCAAGAGTCGCTTTATGGGACGATTCATGCACTGTTTCTATCCCGACTACCAGTTGCGTTTCTTTATCAGGAAGGATACCGTATGGCCAGCCATCATTCATGCCGATCCTGTTATCAAGGGCAGAATAGAAAAGATACCGGCGGCTCATGCTGATATGGCACTTGTTCATCTGGCAGATGACAGTATTGCCAGCAGGATGGGAAAGATCAACCAGTATACAGCTAACGAGATAGAAAAGAAGAAAGATCGCAATTATGGAATGGCAGCTTTGTTCTATCGTCCGTTGGTGCGTTTCTTCCGTGCTTATATTCAGAAGGGTGGCTTCCGTGATGGTAAGGAAGGATTTGTATGTGCCTGCTATGAAGGCATCTATCAGTTTGTTGCTGTCAGCAAGATTATAGAAGATCGCTTGAAACATAAAAAAGGTAAGTAGTAGTTTGGGCTACTTACCTTTTTTGTTTAATGAATGGTATTGTTATTTCTGATTTATTTTCCTTCGATAAAGGTCATTCCGCCTGGACCTACTTCATCACGGCAGCGTTTTAACAATTTGGCTGGCGTTTCTTCGCCATCATCGAAAGGTAATGCTACTACCGTTTTCTTGCCATAATAGTTTGCCATACCTCGGTTAATCCAATAACCTGGATAAATAGTGATATCATGGAAGGCATCGGATGGCATCTTTACGGTAAGCGGATTTAATACCAGATGATCTGCCTTGCTTTGCTTTACGGCAATTTCGCGCTGCTGCATTTCTAGGTCAAACTTCTGTGCTGTTCCTCTACGCAGCAAGGAGAGTGTTCTGTTGGTAGTAGTTGGCTTTGCTGTGATAGAAAGTACCAACACAAGCCAGTAATATACCGGTAGCCATCTGAAGTATTTATTATATTTCAGTCTGATTGCCTCTGTCAAGTTTACAATAGCAACGCTTATTGGTTCCAGATTAGCCGCTCTGCGCTGAAGAGCACCAGAAAGATAGTAGATATTGAAGCAAATCATCCACAGATGCACATAGAAGTATACATTCTGTGTTCTGTCTGCTCCTTTGGTTCCCATGGCATAGCTGTTTGGAAAAAAGAAGGCGCAATAAAGTAGGAAAGAGATGAGCAGATAAAGCCATGGATGAGAAAACCTAAAGTGGGATGCCTTGGCTAATCTTGCAAGGAAAGGTATGAGAATGGTAAACATGAGTATTTCTGTGATTTTAATGGCATCAGCGAGAAATTCTATGCCCTTTGCTATCGCAATAAAGAAGGCTGAAACCACATTCGGTTGACTGGTGACTGTGGATTGGCGGACAGTATTGCCTGGTGCAAATACACTGAAAGCAAAAGCGCAGGCATAAATGATAAGGATAGAAAGCAAGAAGAAAGGAGTCTTCTTCCTCTCCACCCACATCCATACGATTGCCATAAAGAGAATGGCTGGCATACCCAGACCGGTAACAAAGTTGCCGCCGGCAATGAATATGGCGAGTGCTGCGGAAACCAGCGTGATGATGATTTTCGCTATGATAGATTTTGTAAGATGGAATTCGATGAGTAGGGAGGCAAGAAACAAAGAAATACTATAATATAAGGTATAGTACATCGCTCCGTTATACCAGCAGAATGCATCGTAGAACGACCATACGAACTGTACGGTCATTAATACAAATAGAGTAGAAATGAAAGTGTATTCCAATTTGCTGATATGTAGCAATCTGCGTAATATTGTGTATCCCAGTGTATAGGTGGAAAGAATTAGACTTCCCAATAGAATAATCGGTACAAGCCAGTATTTGCCAAAAATTCCAGGTTGTAATGCCATCAGGAAACATGCCGAATAGGTACCCTGCCATGTCTGGTAGATATGCATGGATTCAGCCCAGGCCGCCTGAATACATGCCCCAAATGAATGGGTGGCAGTCCAAGCCTTGTAGACAGGAGCTCCGAATACATAGTCATCTGCAAACTGATGGAGATAGGGACCTATTGCCACAACAGGGATGACGGATAAGATTAGAATACAAATCGCCAATATCGTATGGCTTTTTAACAATTTCTGATTCATCGTATTATTGTTTTTGCTTATTTTTATATGTATAATAACAGAGAAACTTGTGCTTTCTTGCACTAATAGTTGTTAAATTATATAAATGCCGTTAAGACTAAAAGGAAAAAGCTTTCAAGAAAGGAAATGGACATCATGTAGACGAACCTATATGATGACCATGTCTTTTCTTGCCTCGAAATTGGCGATAGTCTTGACGATTTCTTCTGATATGTCATCGGATACATACGAGAAGTCCTTGCCGGTGCGGATGGCTTTGAGGAAGGAGAGGAGCATATAGCGCAACCCTTCTCCATCCAGCTGGTAGAAGTAGCGCTTGTTGTTCTGCGGATTCTCGTATCTCACCTCGAAGTAATCGGTCTTCCACCATGGGGCTGGTACGTAGATGTATCCCTTGGTGCCCGAGATAATCAATTCGCCTTCCGACTTCACGCCTTGACCAACCTTCAGCGAAGCTACGGCATGAGGATAGAGGAAGGATATCTTGGTAAAGGCATCATAGCGCTTTGCTTCGTCCAAGAAGTGAGTGGCTATCTGTTTGTTGCTGTATTCTGTGCCTAGAAGCTGGAAGATAGGCAGGAGTGCCGTCGGTCCCCAGGCGCAGATACTGTTCCATTCGTAAAGACTCTTCTGTGAATCCTGGGTCGGGTCAAAGTCTACGAGACTGGTGCAGGTTGCATCCACCGACATGATATCACCGATGATACCGCCCTTAGCCAAGAGTAAGAGTCGGTAATAGGCTACGGAATAGGCGGTCTTGATAGAATCCATCAAGACTACCTTCTTATTTTTTGCTATTTCCTTGAGTTCTTTCCATTGCTGAGGCTGAAGAGTGATAGGCGATTCGCACAATACGTGTTTGCCAGCTTCTAATGCCTCCTTTATTTGAGCATAGTGCTTGCTTGGGGCAGAGATGACATAGAGCGCATCGCTTTCATCCAGGAGTTCCTGAAAACTGGCTGCCTGCTTTTCCGCTGCCTGCAGATTCTCTGAGAGATATTGGTGGTTGAGGGAGAAAACCTTTCCTGCCTCTAGCCCATTGACATATTGGCTTTCCCGCTCTATCTTGTTGAGGATAGGCGATTCGCCAACCAGTCCGAGGCGAACCACCTGCTGCTCGCTTCTGATCTCCGTGCTCGATACGCCCTGAGTGCGGTCTAGATAAACCACCTTGCAATAGGCGTTGAGATAGTCAAACTTGCCTCTCCAGTCAGAACCTACGGTAAAGATATCTACGTCCAGTCGCTTGATGTCGTCAATCTTCTGTCCCTCGTATTCCTCGATGATGATTTCATCGGCAATGCCAGTGGCACGCACGGCTTCCACTCGTTCCATGAGGGATTGTTGTACATTAATTTTGCCACGTTCACGGTCGAAGGTATCCGAGGTTACGCCCACGATGAGGTAGTCGCCCAAAGCCTTGGCGCGCTCCAGGAGACGGATGTGACCATAATGAAGCAGGTCGTAAGTACCGTATGTGATGACTTTAACCATAAGTTTCTCTATCTTGAAAGTTCTCTATACCTTATTATATATATTATAGCAGCCCCTTTATAGCAGTCCCTTAGCCTGCATATCCTTCAGTGCATCAACGAGAGTGGTGTTGTCTTTTGGACTCAGGTTGCCGAGATGACCTACACGGAATATCTTTTCTGCCATGTCGCCACCATTAGGACATACCCAGATGCCATATTCGTCTTTCAGCTTTAGGAAGATGTCGTAGGCTGAGGTGTTCTGTGGATGCAGAGGAGTAACGGCATTTGACATCGATTGGGAAACGATGGTGAATGGCAGGTCCTTGATCTTGCTTCTGAAATCTTCTGCAAGCATTTTCATGCGCTGGTTCTCGCTCTCCACACCGCCATTGCGCTCTATCTCCTTCAGGCGGGCATGAATCTGCAGTAAGGTTCCTACGGCTGGAGTGAAAGGAGTCTGTCCACGCTCACCATTCTTCAAGGCATCCTTCAGGTCGAAGTACATTGACTTCACCTTGTTTGCCTCTACTCGTTTGATGGCTTCTGTATCGAGAATGATGACAGAAATGCCTGGAGGACACGCCAATGCCTTCTGTGAACCTGTAATCATCACGTTTACGCCCAACTCCTTCATGTTGAATGGGTCCGCGAGGAAAGAACTGATGGAATCTACTGCCAGGAAAATATGGTTGCGATGACAGAAGTCGCTGATCATCTGGATGTCGTAGAGTACGCCGGTAGAAGTCTCATGTAGATTGACGAGGAAGCCGGTGTAGCCTTGTCCCTCGTATGGCTTGAGGTCTTCTGCCGTGAGTGGAGTCCCCATCTCAAGCTTGATTTCTGTATGTGGAATCTCATGAATTTCACAGAGTTGTACGAATCGGTGACCAAAGCTACCGCCATTCACTACCAGTACTTTGTCGGCAGGAGTGAATACATTCATGACCACGGCTTCCATAGAGGCTGTGCCCGAACCTGTGATAAAAACTGTGCGGGCATCGTCTGATGCCTTGGCAAACTGCTTCATCAATTGTTCGTTCTCCTTCATGATGGCGGAGAACTCTGCTGTTCTGAAATAAGGCACCTGCTCAGCGCCGATGGCTCTAACCTCATCGCTTGCCATCACAGGTCCTACTGTAAAATTAAGCATATCTTTATCCTTTTTTGATTCTTCCAAATGTCTTGATGCTGGTATATTTACGCCAGAGATTCAGCTTTCTCTTCTTCGGCACACCATGACGGCGGATGTAGTCTTCGGCTCCGTCGAGCATGCGCTGGCATACGTTGCCGTCCAAATATGGATCGTAGTTGTCTACTATCCACTGTCTCTTGGCTATCGCCTCAGGGTCTGTGAGGGCATGGTCGTAGGCGGCAATCAGTTGATCAGGTTCCGTGATGTTTTCCCAGTAGATATCCTTGGATATGGTGCCGAGGGTGATTACTGGGCGAGAGAGCAGCAGGAACTCATAGATGGTAGAAGAGGTATCGCTGATGAGCGTATCTGCCATCAGCTGATATTTGGTTACGTTCTCTCCCTTGTCGATGAAGAGAACATCCTTCTTGGTTGCAGCCCATTCACGGTATTCATCTACCCATTCCTGACGGGTAAGCGGATGGAACTTCATTACTATCAGGGCATTGCGCTCCTTAGCCAGCTTGCCCAGCTCTTCCTTGATGTAAGGAAGCGAAGTGAGTTTTGGCGAGAAGGTAGGAGCGTAAAGGATCAAGGTCTCCTTGCCGCTTTCCCTGAGCAGTTTCTCTCGGTCGGCATCATATTTATGCAGGTTTTCCTTGATCCAATCCTGCTTAGGCCATCCCGTTTCCAACACCTCGAAATCTCCATATCTCTTGGCCAGAGCCTCGAAGTGGGAAGTGAAGTAAGGACCTTGGGTGAAATAGGTGTCAAAGTAACGGCGGATAATCCAGTGGTCTTTCTTCTCTGCGGCATAGCCGTGGAATACTTGTATCTTGACGCCTGGCAGATAGTAAGGCACAATGTTGCCTGGCACATAGATAGCCTCTGGCTGGAAGTCATAGACTTCTTGAATAGAGTTGGTCCATTTCACCTGGTCGGCATATGGAAAACTGTCTATCTTTGGTTTGTGGATATACCACAATATCTCGTGTGGCAAATGTTGCTTTGTCACATGTTCTTGTATTGGATTAAGTATGTCTATGGCATACTTGTTTTCACAGAAAAGAACTATTCTCATGATTCTTTAGGAATTACTTTACCATTTTTGATTTCATATCGCTTATCAAACTCCTCCCTGGTTCGCTTCCATCTGTTATGCGTCCATAAATAATAAGGTGGATTCCGGCGGATGGTTTCTTCCAGCATCTGGAAGAAACGACGGGTAATCTCGTGCTCCGGCAGGGAGTTCGGATTGCGGGTGATGAGTTTGTATGTTGCTGTATAGTAGCCGCGCTTAGGGCGGGACATCTCTACATAGAACACGGCATCGTTCATCTTTCTCATGATTCTCTCGCCGCCAGTAAACACTGGGGTTTCGGGATGATTGAGGAAAGGAAGCCACAGGTGGATGTTCTCCCACTTGGGCCCCTGGTCGCTGATGTAGCCGAAGATGCTCATGATGCCCTTGCGCTTGTAATCCACCAAGTAGCGGAGGATGTCTTTCTTGGGCACCACTACGCCATTCTCCTCGTGAGAACGGATGCGCTTGAAGAGTTCGTCGAAGGCTTGGTTGCGCAGAGGATGATAGATGAGACCCATCTTGCGTGACTTGGGCAGTTCGATGCCCACACATGAGAGCCACTCCCAGTTGCAGTAATGCCCGAGGATGGCTGCCACATCCTGACCTTCCTGGAAACATTGTTCCACTTCTTCGCTGTTATATACCTTGAATCGGCGGCGAAGTTTCTTATCGCTGATGCTCAGAAGTTTAACCGCCTCGAAGAAGTAATCGCTGAACCAGCGGTAGAATTTCTTCTCGATGTCAACAATCTCTTCTTCTGATTTCTCAGGGAAGGAGGTGGTGAGATTCTTACGCACAATGCCTCTGCGGTACTTGATGACGTAATACATCATGAAGTACTCGAAATCGGCGATGCAATAGAGCAACCAGAATGGCAGCAGCGATATTGCATAAAAGAACGCATAAACAATCTTAACCATCAACAAAACTATTTATTGTTAATTATTAATTCTCAGTTATATTACACCTGCTGCATATCGTGCAACTTTTTGTAATATCCGTCTTTTCTAATCAGTTCATCGTGGGTACCGCGCTCCACAATCTTACCCTCGTGCAATACGCAGATTTCATCGGCATGCTTGATGGTACTCAATCGGTGAGCCACAGCCACGGTGGTACGGGTTTTCATCAGTTTCTCCAAGGCATCCTGAACCAGGCGCTCGCTCTCGGTATCGAGGGCTGATGTTGCCTCATCGAGGATGAGGATAGGAGGATTCTTGAGGATGGCACGGGCGATGCTGACACGCTGGCGCTGGCCACCGGAAAGTCTGCCGCCTCGGTCTCCGATATTTGTATCGAAACCATGCTCCGACTTGGTAATGAACTCGTAAGCATTGGCTATCTTAGCTGCATTGGCTATTTCCTCGTCTGTAGCATCGGTCTTGCCGAATCGGATATTGTCCTTGAAACTTGCATTGAAGAGGATAGCCTCCTGGTTTACATTTCCTATCAGCATGCGAAGGTCATGTACGGCAAGGTCTTTCACATTAATGCCGTCAATCAGCACCTCGCCTTCCTGTACATCATAGTAACGTGGAATCAAATCTACCATCGTACTCTTACCGCTACCGCTCTGACCAACAAGTGCAACAGTCTTGCCTTTTGGTATCACGAGATTGATATCCTTTAATACATAAACCAGTTCGGCGCTCTTTCGGTCGGTATAGGCGAAGGAAACGTGGCGGAACTCTATCTGATGTTCGAAGCTGCTGATATGCTCAGGGTTCTCCTTGTCCTTGATTTCCACCTCAGCCTGCAGAATCTTGTCGATACGCTCCATACTTGCCAATCCCTTTGGAATATTGTAACTCGCTTTGGAGAATTCCTTCAGCGGGTTGATGATGCTGTAGAGCATCACGAGATAGAAGATGATGGTAGGACCGTCGATTCTGCCGTAATCCAGAACCAGGATACCGCCAAACCACAATACCACTACGATGAGGATAGTTCCCAGAAACTCACTCATCGGGTGTGCCATCTGCTGGCGGATATTTACACGCATGATGTTGTCGCGGTAGCTGCTGTTAACCTGATTGAAACGCTTGTTCATCTTTTCTTCTGCACAGAACGCCTTGATGATGCGCAAGCCGCCCAGGGTTTCTTCTACCATACTCATCGTATCGCTCCAAAGTGCCTGTGCCTCGATACTGTGTGCCTTCAGTTTCTTGCCCACTATTCCCATGAACCAGCCGAAAGGTGGCACAAAGAGGATGGTGAAGAGGGTGAGCTGCCAACTGATGCAGATCAGCGTAACGAAATAGAAGAGGATCAGAATAGGGTTCTTGAAGAGCATGTCGAGCGACGACATGATGCTGTTCTCCACTTCCTGCACATCACCGCTCATGCGGGCAATGATATCTCCCTTGCGCTCCTCGCTGAAGAAACCGAGCGAGAGACTGTTTATCTTCTGGTAAATCTGGTTGCGGATGTCTCTTACAATACCTGTACGGATAGGTATGATGGTGGCTGACGAGAGGAAATAGGCTCCCGTCTTGAGGAATGTCATGAAGGCTAGGAATATGCCGATGACCAAAAGGGCAGTTGATGCACTATGGACAACAATAAACTCCTGAATATAATAATACAGGTTATTGGTTGCAACCTCCTTGATGCTACCCCAATCTCCATTCCAGTGCATATACTCGTTGACACGGATACCACCATCTACTTGGAACAGGATTTGCAGGATTGGTATCAAGGCTGCAAACGAAAAGATGTTCAATACCGCAGACAGGATATTGAACAGGATTGACAGTCCCAGATACTTCTTGTATGGAGGGACGAACCGGCGTAAAATTTGCAAGAATTCCTTCATAGGTGCAAATATAGTGCTTTTTAAGAAAACCGCCAAACTTTTGGCGGTTTTTCTTGTTTATATTCTGTTTTTTCTTTTAGAAGAACCCGTTGGCGGAATTAATTTAGCGCATACTTAACCCTGCCAACCGGTCTGTTGTTTACATAATTAATATATTGCAAGACTGTAAATGCGCTGATTTTCCCGATGATTCGGGTAAACAGTCCTAGTGTTTGCTTAGCATAGTTTCGGAAGAGCATGAAGTGATCACAAAGTTGAGAGAAATTTGTCTCGATTCTCTTCCTCGCCTTAGCATAAGGCTTAAATGTTGGTCGCCAATTCTTCATGTTCAAGCGATATGGAACTTCCAACTTGATGCCTACAGAAGAAAACAAGTCTTGCTGTAGTTCCGCACTGAGGTAAGCTCGATCGCCAAGGATGCAACAGTCATGGAATTGAAACTTTACATCTTTAAGAAAATGAATGTCATGAACATTAGCTGGACTCAGGTCATACGAGTGGATAACTCCACTTAACCCACAGACAGCGTGGAGTTTATACCCAAAGTAGTATATCTTCTGAGTAGCGCAATAGCCAAATGCAGGAGAGTTTGTTACGTCTGTTCCTTTCATCTTGCAACGCAAGCCTCTGGACAAGCGACACACCTCTATTGGTTTGGAATCTATGCAGAAATATTCTTCTGCACCATCCATCTTTGACGCTATGCGCTTACGAATCTTCTCACATAGTTCCGCAGTGAACTTTCGCCTGTCATTGAACTGGCGTCGAGAAATCAGATTTGGCATATCTGCCTTATACTCCTTCAGCCTATCGAACAAGTTGTTTTCACTGTCGATGCTAAGATGCTCGGCTGTCAAGCTCAAAGCAACAACTTCGAGGTCTGAAAAACGTGGTACGACTCCTGGGCGAGGAATATTTCCTAGCTCATTAACTAAATTTTTGGAGAAATCCTTGCATATCTCAAGAATTTTTACGAAATTTGCATACAAGTTGTGCATAGCGTGAAATATATAACTTTATAATTGGACACTACAAAGTTACTAAAAATCAACGAGATGCACAACTTTTTTCTCCATAAAAATATACTAATTTTCAGGCGGTTTTTTAATTCCGCCAACAGGTTTAGAAGAGTCTTTTTATTCAGAAAAAGCTGTTCTGAAGAGTTTGGGTTTACTCCTTTACTTCTTCTCCGAAGAGAGTAGCAGAGGTAGAACCGGTGATGCGAACCTTCACTAACTCTCCGATATGGTGGTTGCCCTTATCGATGACAACCGCCTTGTTCTGTTCTGTTCGACCCATCATCTGCTCGCGGCTACGCTTGCTGAAGTTCTCGATGAGGATGGTGAATACCTTGCCTTCATCCTTCTTGTTCTGCTCGGCACTCACCTCGGTCTGCAGTTTGATAAGTTCGTTGAGGCGGGCTATCTTGGTTTCCTCAGAAACGTTGTCTGGCAGATGCTTGGCGGCATAGGTGCCCGGGCGCTCTGAATACTTGAACATGAAGGCGCTGTCGAAGCCTACTTCCTTCACCAGCGAGAGGGTTTCCTGATGGTCTTCCTCGGTCTCGTCGTGATAACCCACGAAGATGTCGGTGGTGATGCCGCAGCCCGGGATGATGCGCTTGATGTCGGCGATGCGCTGCAGATACTCCTCACGGGTGTATTTGCGGTTCATCAGCTTCAAAATCTTGTTGCTTCCGCTCTGTGCAGGGAAGTGGATGTGTTTGCAGAGGTTTGGCTCTTCGGCGATGGCGTGGAGGATGTCCTCGGTCATATCCTCTGGGTTAGAGGTGGTGAAGCGTACTCGCATATCCGGTACAGCCTGGGCTACCATGTGGAGGAGCTCGGCAAAGGAAAGACTGCCTTCTTCGCGTTTGCCCGATGGCGAGAGACCATAACTGTTTACATTCTGTCCAAGCAGGGTAACTTCCTTGAAGCCACGCTGCTGCAAATCGCGAACCTCACGCAGGATGCTCTCAGCATCGCGGCTGCGCTCACGTCCACGGGTATAAGGCACGATGCAGTAGTGGCAAAAGTTGTTGCAACCACGCATGATGCTTACGAAACCGCTCACTCTGTTGCCACCGATGCGCTGAGGTACGATGTCACGGTAAGTCTCGGTCTTAGAAAGTTCTATGTTGATGGCATTGGTACCTATCTCGCACTGCGCAATCATATCCGGCAGGTTGAGATAGCTGTCTGGTCCGCAAACCAGGTTGGCATAGTGGTTCTGGATGAGGTCATCCTTCACGCGCTCAGCCATACAGCCCAAAACGCCGAGAATCACCTTTCTTCCCTTCTTCTGCTCTGCATGCAGGGTGTCGAGGCGATGATAAATCTTGTTCTCTGCATTCTCGCGGATACTGCAGGTGTTCAGGAAGATGGCATCAGCCTCTTCTTCTTTCTCACAAATTTCGTAGCCAGCCATCTGCATTACAGAGGCAACTACCTCACTGTCTGCCACGTTCATCTGGCAGCCATAAGTCTCAATAAATAGTTTCTTCATTGTTCTAGATGAATTCTATTCGTTTATAATGTTATTGTAATTAAAATATGTAACTATCTGAATCTCAGTCGCGAAGAAGGAGTATGGTGCTCTGTCATTCCCTTCGATACTGCCATCAATACAAAATAGATGACGACGGCAGAGATGAGGCCGGCGATGGCATCGATGAGATAATGCGCCTGAATATATACGGTAGCCAGACACAGGAAGATGTAGAATGGCAGCATCACGTATAGCTGTTTTCTGTTGCCGGTATGCCAGACCAGGAGCATGCAGATGGTGCTCACGCCCACATGCGAACTTGGGAAAGCTGCTGTAGGACGCTCGCCGGCGTTCTTGGCGTCTTCTACAAGCTGGTAGAAGATTCCATCGGTGTAACCCGGTGTCGGCAGGCAGTTGGTATGGGTGTTGAAGTAATCGCCCAAAGCCGGGAAGATGCCCTTGGTTATTTCTGATATCCCTACTGCATCAAAGTAGAAGGTCGGGCCCACTACCGGTACATAGATGTAGATGAGATAGTAGATAAAGAAACTGGTGAGCATGACGAATGCAGCTCTTTCAGCCTCATAATATCTGCAGAAGAAATAATAGAATGAAACCAATGCAATCATCGGATAATACATAAAGTAGCCCATCGACATCAGTTCGCTTACTACAGCCCAAGGCAGGGCTTTGGCAAAGAGCAGGGCGGGCTGACATCCGAAAAGATTCTGCTCCCAACCTGCAAAGATATGGTCGAGGTTGGGGAACATACGGTTGATTTCGTAGGTGTCGGGATACCACCAGGCAAGCAAAGCCATCTGGGCAATGATGCGCACCATCTTGGTGATGCGGCAAGGTATCATGCGGTATACTGCCCAAAGAGCGATGGTCATGACGAGCGCTCTCAGTCGTCCCCAGAGCATAGCTTCCGGGTTTACGAGTTTGGTGTAGGTAAAGAGCATGGTGATAATGGTGATTGCCATATATCCCAGCATGACCCATTCCAGTGTCATCAGTCCCTTCTTCGGGTTCTTGTCTATCTTGAAATAATCTTTTATCACGCTTCTTATTAGTTTATAATTTACAGCCATCCGTTATCCTTGTACCACTTGATGGCGAGCTTCACACCTCTTTCCAGTGGATAATGAGGATGATAGCCCAGTTCATCCATGGCTGGCTCAATATCACATCGCCAGTTGCGCTGTTTCAGAATGTTGTACTTATCATTGTTCAGAGCCGACATCTTGCCCGTCATCCTTCCGAGATACTCTCCGAAGAAGGTTACGATGCGCAACACCCAGACAGGTGCCTTGATGCGTAGCATCCAAGGATTGCCTAACTCCTTTTTTATCAGGTCGCTGAAGGCAGCCGACTGATATACTTCTCCATCGCTGAGGAAGTATTTCCTGCCGTTCATTCCATGATCCAGAGCCAGGAATACAGCCTGCACCACATCCTGTACATACACGAAGGTAATGTCCTGGCGCTTGAATCCTACAGCAAAGTCAACATGTTGCTTGATGCTCTGTGCCATGAGAAAATAATCTTTCTCCCTAGGACCGTAAACTCCTGTAGGGCGGAGGATGATATAAGGAAAGTTATTGCCGATGCTGTCCAGATAGCGTTCTGCCTCCAGCTTACTCTTTCCGTATGCAGTATTTGGCTTAGGAGTATCATGTTCTGAGATTTCCTGATAAGGCTGCTCTTCGCGGATGGCTCCAAAGATGCTGAGCGAACTGACAAAGACAAATCGCCTGATAGGCATCTGGAGGCGCAGAAGGACGTTCACCAGATGTTTGGTTCCCTCTGTGTTTACCTTATAAAATTCCTCTGCATGCAGGCACTTCGTTGCGCCGGCTGCATGCACTATATAGTCGAACTCGTGCGGGGCGAGTTCTTTCTCCAACTCTTCCTCTGAAGAAAGATTGAGATTGATAAAATGGATGCGCTCGTCTTGCAGATACTTTCTGGAACTGGTAGGGCGTACTGCCGCCCAGGTTTCCATGCCCTGTCTCAAGGCCTCTTCCACGATGTAGCTGCCGATAAAGCCCGACGCACCCGTTACTAGAATCTTCATTAATTATTTATAAAATTGCAATTTCGGCTGCAAAATTACAACAAAAAATCGAGTTATCCTCTATGTTATGCCAAAATTCTTTCTTTTTCTTTGTGAAATCACTTCTTTATGGCAACTTTGCTGTTGTGAATCAAGTATCTTGCTTAAAACATATCTGTTTGTCCTATTTAATATAGGTAGAAAATAAAGATAGGGCATGAAGCCCACTAATGAACTTCATGCCCTATAAACTGTTAACTATAAACTTTAAACTCTCTCTAAGCTTCATGCTGTCTTACACCCATGCGGGCCTCTACTACGTTTACTACATAGTCGCCGAGCTTCTCGCATTCCTGGATGATATCCATATACATGGTACCGATGGCGTAGGTATAGAGATGGTTGTTTACATCGTTGATGTTCTGGCTCTTCAACTGATTGCGATAGTTGTTGATTTCGTTCTCGATGTTGAAAGAGAGGTTGGCATCGTTGTCTCCCTTATGACCTACGAGGGTGATGTTCATTTGGGTAAGGGCATTGTCGGTAAGTTCCATCATCTGGTGCATGTGCTCATACTGTGAAGTGATGAAGTCTTCCTTGCCCTTGAAACGGCGGTTCAGCGTGCGTGCGATGTTGAAGCAGCTGTCACCGATACTCTCTATCTCAGAAATCTCACGGAGCATGGCGCGGATTTTTGCCTTGGTCTCGTCAGAAAGATGAGAATCGCTCACCTGGTCGAGATACTTGGCAATCTCTATCTCCATGTTGTCAGAGATACCCTCGTATTTCTCGATGCGGCTATAGAGTTTTACAAACTTTTCTTCATTGGTCTCGCCAAGAAGCGTCTTCACCATGCCGAACATGCGCTGGATGCGCTCGGCAAAGCAATGAATCTCTTTCTGTGCCTCCAAGACAGAGATTTCCGGTGTCTTCATGATACCGCTCTGGATAAAGCGCAGGCGGAAGTCGTCCTCATCGGTATTCTTCTTAGGACGGATAATCTTGCATACCAGCTTCTCTATCTGTGGAATGAACCATACCAGGATAAAGGTATTGGCGAGGTTGAAGGTGGTATGGAAGGCGGCAAGCACAAAGGATAGCTTGGTTGCATTGGCTACGAAATGAGGATCAGTCTTCTCCATGGCATCGTCGAAACCTACCCAGCCGCAAACCAGATGGATGAACGGGTGGAATATGCAGAGTATCCAAAGCACACCGAAGATGTTGAATACCATGTGCGCCATCGCCGCTCTCCGGGCCTGGGTGTTGGCGGTGAGCGCTGCTACATTGGAGGTTACGGTTGTTCCGATATTCTCACCCATCACAAGCGCAATACCCTGATAGATAGGCAATACGCCGGTAGAGCAGAGAATCATCGTAATCGCCATGACGGCTGCCGAACTCTGCACGCACATAGTGAGTATACTACCAATAATAAGGAAGGTGATGGTAGTCTGGAAACTGTGAGGATCGAAACTTGCAAAGAATTCAAGAACCGGCTGATTATGAGCCAGATCCATGTCGATACCGGTTTGTCGTAAAGTACCCAAACCGAGAAACATAAAGGATATACCGAAGATGAAGTCGCCGATAATCTTGCGCTTCTTGCTGTAAATCAGGATGATGGCGATGAAGAACGCCGGCCATACAAAATCTGTGATGTTAAACGAGAAACCGGCACTCATGATCCATGCGGTGAGCGTGGTTCCGATGTTGGCGCCCATGATAACGGAGATAGCCTGGGCTAGGGTAAGGAGACCAGCATTCACGAATGATACGGTCATCACCGTTGTGGCTGTAGAAGACTGCACCGCTGCGGTGATGAGCGTACCCGAGAGGATGCCCGTCAAACGGTTGGTGGTCATTGTTCCTAACACATGGCGGAGCTGTGGTCCTGCCATCTTCTGCAAACTGTCGCTCATGGACTTCATACCGAACATCAGTAGGGCGAGTGCTCCAATAAGCTTAAAAAATATCCAAATCGACATATAATAACTTAATTAATGTTGTCAAATACATCAAGTTTCCGAATTTCTTCGTAACTTTACACTCTGTAGGCGTCTCTCTTCTAAAAAGAGTAAGCCGATGCTCAAAAAGCACCTTCGGGGGCTTCGAGAGCGGGTAGATTAGTTTAATTTTGTAACATAGTTTTAATACAAATGAAACAAGTAATTCAAATCCGTTGCAAAAATAATAAAAAATCTCAGAAAGTAGAAATCGGAAGCACACTTTTTGATATTTTTTCTGCATTTGACCTCAAAATGACCCACGGACCGGTGTCGGCAAGGGTAAATAACAAGGTTGAAGGCATGCATTATCGTGTTTATAATTCTAAAGATGTAGAATTCCTTGATATGACTTCTTCATCCGGTTCGCGTGCATATACCCGTACCCTCTTCTTTGTTCTCTGCAAGGCGGTACAGGACATTTATCCTGCTACAGATGTGGTGATTGATATCCCCGTATCGAATGGTTTCTACGTAGATATCCGCCTGGGCAGACCTGTTGTAGATGAAGATGTGAACATCATCCGCCGTCGCATGCAGGAGATTATCGATGCCAGAATGCCGATACGCCGCTTCACCGTGCCTACCGAAGAGGCAGTTGCGCTGTTCCAGGAGAAAGGGGATGTTGAGAAGGTGAAACTGCTCAAGACATCGGGCTCTATCTATACTACTTATTATAAAATAGGTGATTATGTAGATTATTACTACGGCACGCTGCTCACCAATACCTCGCAGCTCTATCTCTTCGGGCTGGAGAAATATTATGATGGCATGCTCCTGCGCATTCCTTCGCTCAAGAACCCGGATGTGCTGGGCGAAATGACCCGACAGGACAAGATGTTTGAGATATTCAAGGAGCATCATCGCTGGCAGAGTATCCTGGGCATCAGGACTGTAGGCGATTTTAACCAGGCGATAGATGCCAATCATGCTACCGACATCATCAATATCAGCGAGGCGCTGCAGGAGAAGAAGATTGCCAAGATTGCTGAGGAGATTGCCAGCCGCAAGGGCGTGAAACTGGTGCTGCTGGCAGGTCCTTCTTCTTCAGGCAAGACCACTTCGTGCAAGCGCCTGAGCATACAGCTTGCCGTAAACGGATTGAAACCGCTCCAGATTTCGCTCGATGATTATTTCGTGGATAGGGAGAAAACGCCGAAGGATGCTTCGGGCGAATATGATTATGAGAGCATCTATGCCCTGGATCTTGACCTGATCAACGAGCAGTTCAACGCCCTCTTCCGTGGTGAGGAGGTGGAATTGCCGAAGTATGATTTCCAGAGCGGAAAGAGTAAAAAGAGCGGTAACAGGTTGAAAATGAACGATAACAATGTGCTGGTGGTAGAGGGCATTCATGCATTGAACCCAGAGCTGACGGCCCACATCCCGCAGGAGCAGATCTTCAGAGTATATGCTTCGGCACTGACCACGATTCTTCTGGATAATCACAATTATATCCCGACAACAGACAACCGTTTGCTCCGCCGTATCATCCGCGATAACAAATATCGTGGTGTCTCTGCCCAGGAAACCATTCATCGCTGGCCTTCGGTAAGGGCGGGTGAGAACAAGTGGATATTCCCGTTCCAGGAGAATGCCGATGCGATGCTCAATACGGCGATGCTTTATGAGCTGGCTGTAATCAAGATGCAGGCAGAGCCGCTGCTGCAGCAGGTTCCGGAGAATTGCGAGGAATATGCTGAGGCTTACCGGTTGCTTAAGTTCCTGAAATACTTCAAGGGTATACCTTATAATAATCTGCCGCCTACTTCGCTTCTGCGAGAGTTCCTGGGTGGAAGCTCGTTCCATTATTAAAGGTTTTATCTTTCGGAGATAAGTTGGCTGTTTGAGTAGGACAGCCAACTGGCAGAAGCCGGACAGCCGACTAGCGCCTTATCCGCTAGTCGGCTGTTTGTCTTTAACAGTCCTCGGAAATGGGTTTGTCTGATTTCCTTTTAGACGTCTGATTTTCTTTTTTATGCGATAGACGAAAAACTCTTCACTCTTCACCAAATGCTCCGAATCCCTAGTGTTTATGGGCATTCCGAGGGGTGAAGAGTGTTCAGGCACTCTTCACCCACTCTTCACCACTCTTCACCTTCTGTTGCAGCGGTCTTGTACCTCTTTTTAATTGAACTTTCGTAAGTTTTGCCCCACACGCCCTGGGCTAGGAGCTTTTGGACCTTCAGCCCGTACTTGAACCGCATGCGAAAGTTCAGTCTTTTTTATGTCTGTCGGTGAAGAGTGGTGAAGAGTGGGTGAAGAGATAAAAATAACTCTTCACCCCTCGGAATGCCGATAAACACAGGGGTTTCGGGCCGAAAGGTGAAGAGTGAAGAGTATTTCAGAGTAGAGTTGCTATACTTTTTATAAAGCGTACGAATTTATAAAGCCTGCGGCTTAGAGCTTGCTGCCATAGCACAAGTCGCCGGCATCGCCGAATCCTGGCACGATATATTTATGCTCGTTCAAGCCCTCATCAATAGAGGCACACCAAATAGTAGTCTTGTCCTCAGGGAAAGTCTTCTTGATGTGCTCAATGCCCTCAGGTGCAGCGAGAACACAGGCAATGTGGATATGTTTAGGATTGCCCTTGGTGAGGAAAGCCTTCATACCCATCTCCATGCTGATACCTGTGGCAAGCATAGGGTCGGCAATGATGAGCACCTTATCAGTAAGATCAGGTGTGGCGAGGTATTCGATATGTACGCCCACCTCAGTATGCTCCTTGTTGGTATACTCGCGATAAGCACTCACAAAGGCATTGCCAGAGTGGTCGAAAATATTGAGGAAACCTTCGTGGAAAGGAAGTCCGGCACGGAATATAGTACCGATGACAATCTTTTCGGTAGGAAGATTGACCTGGGCCACACCGAGTGGTGTAGTCACCTCAGTCTTTTCGTAATTAAGAGTCTTTGATATTTCAAAGGCCTCATACTCACCGATTCTCATAATGTTGTTGCGGAAGAGCAATCGGTTCTTTTGATAATCGCAGTCACGCATCTCTGCCAGATAGCGGTTGATGATGCAATTGTGCTCGCTCAGATTATTTATCTTCATATAGTTGTAGTTTTTCTGCAAAGATATAATAAATCTCGGAAACGGCAAAATGTTTGGGCAATTATTTTCTCTCTGGAGGAATGAAAGAACATGTTACTATCTTATTTTTCCTTCAAATATACTCTTATATATAAAATAGGTGTAAATCTCTGCTTGTTTTTCTCTAAGCAGAGATTTTTTGCAAAGTCAACGTGGCAATTGTCGGTCGAATCGGCTTTTTTTAAGTTCTTTAACCTAAAAAGCTTTTAAAAAGAAAGAATAATACCTAAGAATCTTTGCTATAAAACATATTTTTCGTAACTTTGCGGCGGTTTTGGGAGAATGATGATTTCTTCTGTCAACCAAGATAAATAAGGTAAAGAGAAATTATTCACAACTTAAATACATTTAAAATAAAATGGCAAAGTTTGATAAGTCAGTTTTAGCAAAGTACGGAATCACAGGTACAACTGAGGTTCTCTACAATCCTTCTTATGAGGTATTGTTCAATGAGGAGACTAAGGAAGGTCTCGAGGGTTTTGAGGTTGGTCAGGAGACTGAGCTCGGTGCAGTTAACGTAATGACTGGTATTTACACTGGTCGTTCTCCTAAAGACAAGTTCATCGTTGACGATGCTACATCTCACGACACAGTATGGTGGGATTCTGAGGAGTATCACAACGATAACCACAAGGCAACTCCAGAGGCATGGAACGCCGTTAAGGAGATCGCTAAGAAGGAGCTTTCTAACAAGAAGTTGTTCGTAGTAGATGGTTTCTGCGGTACACACAAGGATACACGTATGAAGGTACGTTTCATCGTTGAGGTAGCATGGCAGGCACACTTCGTAACAAATATGTTCATCCGTCCTCAGAACGAGGCTGAGTTCGATCAGGAGCCAGACTTCATCGTTTACAATGCTTCTAAGGCAAAGGTTGAGAACTGGAAGGAGTTGGGTCTCCACTCAGAGACAGCCGTTGTATTCAACGTAACTTCTAAGGAGCAGGTTATCATCAACACATGGTATGGTGGTGAGATGAAGAAGGGTATGTTCTCTATGATGAACTACTTCTTGCCATTGAAGGGTATGGCTTCTATGCACTGCTCTGCCAACACAGATATGAACGGTGAGAACACTGCTATCTTCTTCGGTCTTTCTGGTACAGGTAAGACTACATTGTCAACAGACCCTAAGCGTAAGTTGATCGGTGACGATGAGCACGGATGGGACGACGAGGGTGTGTTCAACTTCGAAGGTGGTTGCTACGCTAAGGTTATCAACCTTGACAAGGAGTCTGAGCCAGATATCTACGGTGCTATCACACGTGACGCTCTCCTCGAGAACGTAACTGTAGCTAAGGATGGTAAGATTGACTTCGCAGATAAGACTGTTACCGAGAATACTCGTGTATCTTATCCTATCTACCACATCAAGAACATCCAGCGTCCATTCTCTCAGGGTCCAGCTGCTAAGCAGGTTATCTTCCTCTCAGCAGATGCATTCGGTGTATTGCCACCAGTATCTATCTTGAACGCTGAGCAGACTAAGTATTACTTCCTCTCTGGCTTCACAGCTAAGTTGGCTGGTACAGAGCGCGGTATCACCGAGCCTACTCCAACATTCTCTGCTTGCTTCGGTCAGGCATTCTTGGAGTTGCACCCAACTAAGTACGCTGAGGAGTTGGTAAAGAAGATGCAGAAGTCTGGTGCTAAGGCATACTTGGTTAACACAGGTTGGAACGGTACAGGCAAGCGTATCTCTATCCGCGATACACGTGGTATCATCGACGCTATCCTCGACCACTCAATCGACGCAGCTCCTACAAAGACTATCCCATTCTTCAACTTCGTAGTTCCTACACAGTTGGAAGGCGTAGATCCTAAGATTCTCGATCCACGTGATACATACGCTGATGCTTCTCAGTGGGAGGAGAAGGCTAAGGATTTGGCTGCTCGTTTCATCAAGAACTTCAAGAAGTATGAGACAAACGAGGCAGGTAAGGCTCTCGTTGCTGCTGGTCCACAGCTCTAATTCGACATTTCGAATTTATACTAAATATGGAATCCCGTTTCTCGCAAGAGAAGCGGGATTTCTTCGTTTTTACGCCTCGAAATCACTAAAAAACTTAAAAAATGCGCCTAAAATGAATAATTTGCATAATAATAAGGAGAAAAGGTCGAGTTTTTAAAGAATTCTCAGTAAATTTGCAGCTAAAAATAAAATAGGATAGAATGAAAAGGAAGTTTTTTGCTTTCATAGCGCTGATTACAGCTACGCTCTCGCTCTCTTCTTGCTTGAGCAGCGATGAAACAACAGTAGAATATACACATGATACAGCCATCACGGCTTTCTCGTTGGGTAGTCTTGACAGATATACCAAAACGAAGGCAGGTAAAGATACCTTGCTCAAGGCTAATGTGACGGGCTCTGACTATAAATTTTACATAGATCAGGCACAACGCTTGATTTATAATGTAGATTCCTTGCCTTGCGGGGTGAGGGATACTGCCATATTGGCTACTATCAGCAGCAAGAATAGCAGCCCTATTCTCCTGATGGATATCAACAAGACTGATTCTGTCGCAGCATACTATTCAAGCTCTGATTCCATCAACTTCTCAAAGCCTCGCTTTATTAGAGTTTACAGCGGTGACTACTCTGCCTATGCCGAGTATAAGGTTACCGTAAACGTACATAAGGAGTTGCCTTATGAGTTTAAGTGGCATGAGCTGGCTCAGAACAACAGTCAGTTGGCAGCATTCTCTGATTTGAAGGCTGTAGCTTGTGGTGATGACATCTATGTATTCGGCAAGACTGCCGAGGGTACTAAGGTGCTGAAGTCAGCCATCAATGATGGCAGCGCCTGGTCATCTATTATGATGAACGTAAGCTTAAGTAGTGACGCTTACCAGAGTGCAGTAGCGCTGGATGGCGAACTCTATATCTCAGATGGCGGCAAAGTTTATGCTTCTGCCGATGCTGAAACATGGACATTGGTTCCTGGAAATGCAGATGTCAAGCAGCTCATTGGTGCAAGCAGCAAGTATCTCTATGCTTATACAGCTACAGGTATCTCTGTTTCAAAAGATAAGGGTGCCAGCTGGGAGGCAGAGAAACTTGATAAAGATGCTGACTATTTGCCAACACAGAATATCTCAATGAATGTGGCTGGCGTACTCTCTGCTAAGGATGTAGAGAACGTAATGCTGCTGGGTACTCGCGACAAGGCTTTGAATGATACGGTTGCCACCACATGGCTGCGCACGGTTGACTATGCAAATGAAGACGGACAGTGGAACTATCTGGAAATCGAAAAAAATAAAAGTGGAAAGATGCCTTGGCTGGATCAGGTAATTACCTGTGCTGCCGATACAGGCTTCGTTGCTTTAGGCAGTAACGGCAAATGGTATAAGAGCCAGGATGCCGGCTTGACTTGGACTCATGACAAGAAGGTGGCTTTGCCTGGTGAGTTTAGTACTGCTGCCCGTTTTGCTTTCTGCCGTGACAAGCAACATTATTATTGGATTATCAGAAACGGATACGTATGGAGAGGACGTTTCAATATAGATGGCTGGAGCAAGGAAGATTAATCATCCTGCTTGCCTTCTTAACTTTGGGCTGTATTGCGGTTCGTGCACAGGACGATCCGCAATATCGCATGGAGATAGGTGCCGGTGTGGGGGTGATGACCTATGAAGGCGACTTTAACGGAAATGTGCTTGGCGACATGCAACCTGCCGGTTTCCTGGTGGGAAGATACAATTTCGACCCCTACAAGGATTTGAAACTGAGCGTGGGCTTTGGAAAAATAAAAGGTTCTTCGGCGAATGTGGATACTTTCTATCCTGATTATGCGGAGAATCCCTATAGTTTCAATCATACGCTGGTGGATATGAATCTGGTGTTCGAGTACAACTTCTGGCCCTACGGAACAGGCAGAGACTATCGCGGAGCCCAGCGCCTGGTTCCTTATATACTGGGTGGCCTGGGAGCAACCTATGTAAAAGGTAACGAAAAAAATGTATTTACAGCAAACGTGCCTTTAGGCATCGGCGCAAAATATAAAGTAAACGAAAGGTTGAACTTGGGACTGGCCTGGACTTTCCATTTCTCGCTTAGCGATGAACTGGATGGCGTGAAAGACCCTTACTGGGTAAAGAGCAGTGGCATTTTCAAGAATACCGACTGCTATTCTACCATAGCCGTTTCGGTGACCTATAGTTTCAGTGCAAAATGTAAAACTTGTAATAAAGAAGAATGATGGACAACTTAGATATGAACAGGATTCCTGAGCACATCGCTATCATTATGGATGGCAATGGTCGCTGGGCAACAGAACGGGGCAAGGAGCGTAGCTACGGCCATCAGGCTGGAGTAGAAACCGTGCGCCGAATTACATCGGAGTGTACCAGGTTGGGGGTAAAATATCTCACCCTCTATACTTTCTCTACAGAGAATTGGAACCGTCCGGCCGATGAGGTTGCTGCCTTGATGGGACTGGTACTGACTTCGCTCGAAGATGAAATCTTCATGAAGAATAATGTCCGCTTCCGTGTGATAGGCGATTTGAAACGCCTGCCACAACAGGTGCAGGACAAGCTTCAGGAGACCATGGACCATACTGCGAAGAACGATGCTATGACTATGGTTGTAGCATTGAGCTATTCTTCACGTTGGGAAATCCTGAATGCTACAAAGAAAATGGTAAAAGAAGCATTGGAGTCAGGTTCAACCTATGAGCAGATAGAGGATAAACTGACAGAGGAGAACTTCGAAAAGCATCTTGAGACCAGTTTCATGCCAGATCCAGAACTTCTGATACGTACAGGAGGTGAACTCCGTATCAGCAACTATCTTCTTTGGCAGATAGCTTATTCAGAGTTGTATTTCTGTGATACCTTCTGGCCAGACTTCAATGAAGAAGATCTGCATAAGGCAATAGCAAGTTATCAGAACCGCCAACGTCGATTTGGAAAAACCGAGGCACAGGTGGAAGAGGAGGAGAAATAGGCAAACCTCATACAAGCATAGAAAAATCATATTATATATAATAAGGTATAAATGAATAGATTTAAAAAGATTTTCATCCTGCTGTTCGGCGTAATGGCATGCATGCAGATTCAGGCACAAGATAAAATCGTAAATCCTGACATCTCGTATGCAGGTACACCTCGTACCCTTAAGATTGGTGGTATCAATGTTTCGGGTGTTGAGGGCTACGAAGACTATGTTCTCACAGGTATCTCAGGCCTCAGTGTGGGCGACGAGATTACTGTGCCTGGCGACGAGATTACCAATGCCGTAAAGCGCTACTGGAAACATGGACTCTTCTCAAAGGTGGCTATCGCTGCCGACTCTATCGTAGGTGAGAAGCTTTATCTTCATATCTATCTTGCGGTTCGTCCACGTATCTCTAATATCAACTATGTTGGTTTGAAGAAGAGCGAGCGTGAAGATATGGAGCAGAAGTTGGGTATGGTAAAGGGTACTCAGGTAACTCCGAATATGCTCGACCGTGCCAAGATCCTCGCCAAGAAGTATTTCGATGATAAGGGCTTCAAGAACGCTGAAATCCAGATTAACCAGCGCGATGATGTTGCCAACAAGGGACAGGTAATCCTGGATGTTGTTGTTGACAAGAAAGAAAAAATCAAGGTACATCAGATAACTATTGATGGAAACGAACAGCTTTCTGACCGCAAGATTAAGGGTGGAGTCTTCTCGAAGGGTGCTTTTGCCAAGACGCATGAGGCTGGTAAATTCGCTTCTTTCTTCAAGTCGAAGAAGTTTACTCCTGAGCGTTGGAAGGAAGATAAGCAGAAACTCATCGACAAATATAATGAGTATGGTTTCCGTGATGCTCAGATTCTGGAAGATAGCGTGAGCAACTTCGATGAGAAGCACGTTAATATCTACATCAAGGTAGATGAAGGTAAGAAATACTATATCCGTAACATCTCCTGGGCTGGTAATACCGTTTACTCTTCAGCTTATCTCGAAGCATTGCTCGGTATGAAGAAGGGCGATGTATATAACCAGAAGATATTGGGTAAGCGCCTGAATGAAGATGATGACGCTGTTTCTAACCTCTACTATAATAATGGTTATGTGTTCTCTCGTATCGAACCGACTGAAATCAATATTGATGGCGACTCTATCGACTTGGAGATGCGCGTAACAGAGGGACCTCAGGCTTATCTGAGCCATGTACGTATCAATGGTAATACCCGTCTTTACGAAAACGTAGTGCGTCGTGAGCTTCGTACCAAGCCAGGCGACCTTTTCTCTAAGGATGCTCTGATGCGTTCGGCTCGTGAGCTTGCTTCTATGGGACACTTTGATCCTGAGAAGGTTAACCCGGATGTAAAGCCTAATCCTGAAGATGGTACGGTTGATGTAAACTGGAACCTGGAGCAGAAGAGTAACGACCAGATTGAGTTCTCGCTCGGTTGGGGTCAGACGGGTGTCATCGGACGTGTGGGCTTGAAACTCAACAACTTCTCTATGGCAAACCTCTTCAACAAGAACAAGGAGCATCGTGGTATCATGCCTATCGGTGATGGTGAGGTGCTGAGTATCGGTGCACAGACCAATGGTACCTACTACCAGAGCTATAACGTAAGCTACTCTACCAACTGGTTTGGCGGTAAGCGCCCTATCCAGTTCAGCGTAGGTGCATACTACAGTAAGAGTACCGACGTGTCAAGCAACTATTACAATAGTGCAGCCATGTACAACTATCAGAGTTACTTATATGGCTATGGTTCTAGTTACTATAACAACTACGAGAATTATTACGATCCAGACAAGTATATCCAGATGGTGGGTGTAAGCCTCGGTTGGGGTAAGCGCCTCCGTTGGCCGGATGATTACTTCACCTTGTCTGTACAGTTGGCTTACCAGCGCTACATGATGAAGAACTGGAGCTATATGTTGATGACCAACGGTAATGCGAACAACTTGAACTTGACCATCGCATTGAACCGAACATCAACCGATAACCAACTCTTCCCACGTCGTGGTTCTGAGGTTGAGGCAAGTGTCAACCTTACTCCACCATGGAGTGCGTTCGACAACAAGGACTACAAGAATCTTGCCAACGATTCTAAGTCGCCAACCTATTCTGCTGAGCAGCAGGAGAAGTACAGATGGATTGAATACCATAAGTGGAAGTTCAAGGCAAAGACTTATACTGCACTCACAGAGGGTCAGAAATGCTTCGTATTGATGACCCGTGTAGAACTCGGTTTGCTCGGTTCTTATAACAAGTATAAGAAGAGTCCGTTCGAGACCTACTATGTGGGTGGTGACGGTATGAGTGGATACTCATCATATTATGGTGAGGAAACAATCGGACTCCGCGGTTATGAGAATGGTTCTGTATCTTACAGTCCTACAACCGGTTACTATGCTTATGCATACGACCGCTTCTCATTGGAGCTTCGCTATCCATTCCTCTTAGGTAACACAACCATTTACGGTTTGACCTTCGTAGAGGCTGGTAACGCCTGGTATGAAACCAAGAAGTTCAACCCATTCAGCATGAAACGTAGTGCCGGTGTCGGTGTACGTATCTTCTTGCCTATGGTTGGTCTGATGGGTATTGACTGGGCCTACGGTTTCGATACTGTATGGAATGGTAGCTCATATAAGAAGGGTGGAAGCCAGTTCCACTTCATTTTAGGTCAGGAATTCTAAAAATGGGTTTTATGAAGAAAATAGTATTGATGCTGATGATGGCTGTAGCAGCCATCTCAGCACATGCACAGAAATATGCATTGATAGATATGGAGTACATCTTGAAGAATGTACCCGCTTATGAGCGTGCCAACGAGCAGCTGAATCAGGTAAGCCGCAAATGGCAGGCTGAGGTAGAAGCTCTTAACACAGAGGCAAGCACCATGTATAAGAACTATCAGAACGAGGTAGTGTTCCTTTCCCAGGAGCAGAAGAAGGCTAAGCAGGATGCCATCATGCAGAAAGAGAAGGAGGCTAGCGATTTGAAGAAAAAATATTTTGGTGCAGAAGGCGACCTTTATAAGATGCGTGAGGCATTGATGGGACCTATTCAGGAAGAGATTTATACAGCCGTAAAAGAGATTTCAGATCTGCGCGGATATTCGCTTGTTCTCGATAGAGCTAGCAACAGCGGCATCATCTTTGGCTCTCCTAAGATAGATATTAGCAACGAAGTGCTCCAAAAATTAGGTTATTCCAAATAATAATTGTATATTTGCAGCCGGTAAGTGCATGTGCCAATGGTTGGCGGCATGAAAACTTCATTTAGAAATTAATAATTAAAAAGAATAGAACAATGAAAAAGCTTATTTTAATGTTGATGCTCTGTGCACCAATGACTATGATGGCTCAGAAGTTTGGTAAAGTAAATACTCAGCAGATTATGCAGTCTTTGCCAGATGTAGCTAAGGCTAATGGCGAGATGGAAGCTCTCCAGAAGCAGAAGGAAAATGACTTGAAGTCTATGCAGGATGAGTTCCAGCGTAAGGCTGACGAGTATCAGAAGGGTTCCAGCACAATGAACGCTACAGCAAAGCAGCAGAAGGAAACTGAGTTGCAGACTCTCCAGCAGAAAATTCAGCAGGCTTACCAGGATGGTCAGCAGGAGTTGCAGAAGAAGAGCAGCGAACTCATGCAGCCTATCGTAGCAAAGGTACGTACAGCTATCGAGGCTGTAGGCAAGGCTGGCAACTACACCTTCATCTTCGAGGATGGTGCTGCTGTATATACAGGTACTAACGTAGTAGACGTTACTAAGGAAGTACAGGCTAAGATTAAGTAATCAAGGCAAATAAAAAGAATATAGATTGAGGGCAGGCAGAAGTGCTTGCCCTTATTTCTCATTTTCAATAACGAGGTATTTATAAGGTATTCATCATAAACGGTATCACTCATCATGAAAAAGAATCTCTTATTTCTGGCTTTTGCTCTCATCTCTTTGACTGTTTCAGCCCAGCATACAACGCCTGCAGCAAAGGTTCAGCAACAACAGATTGCTGTATCTGCTCCTTTGCATTTTGGCTACTTTAGTTTTGATAAGGTTTTTCATACTATGCCTGGTTACGCTATAGCCAAGCATAATATGGATGAACTCCGTGAGAAATACGATGCAGAAACGAAACGTGTAGAAACTGAGTTTAATGCTAAGTATGAGGAATTTCTTGATGGACAGCGCACTTATGCCAAGACAATTCTGGAGAAACGTCAGGCTGAATTGCGTGAATTGATGGAGAAGAATATTGCCTTTAAGGCTGAGGCTACCCGCCTGTTGCAGCAAGCAGAGAATGATGCTTATGCTCCGCTCAAAGCAAAAATAAACGAGGAAGCCAAAAAGATTGGCAAGCAGAAGGGGTTTGCCTTTATCATCAATACAGACAATAATGCAGCTCCTTATCTCAACGAAGAGATGGGGGAGGATATTACAGCTTTGCTGGAGGAGACTTTGAAATGATGTTGCCTTCTAATCCCGGACCAATCGGTGTCTTTGATTCTGGTTATGGCGGACTGACCATCCTGCATGGGTTGCGCCAGATGATGCCTCAGTATGATTATATGTACTTGGGTGATAATGCTCGTGCTCCTTATGGCTCGCGTTCGTTTGAGGTGGTTTATAAGTTCACACGCCAGGCTGTGCTTAAACTTTTCTCTATGGGGTGTCATCTCGTTATCCTGGGATGTAATACGGCTTCGGCTAAGGCACTACGTTCTTTGCAGCAGCGCGATATTCCTGAGTTGGATCCCAGCAGAAGAGTTCTGGGTATTATCCGCCCTACTGCCGAAGTAATAGGTACTATTACCAAGAGTAATCACGTGGGACTTCTGGCTACAGAAGGTACTATTAAAAGCCAAAGTTATAATATGGAAATTTCGAAACTTTGGCCAGAGATTCAGGTGAGTGGCGTGGCTTGTCCGCTTTGGGCTGCCATCGTGGAAGCCAATGAAGCAGATAGTCCTGGAGCTGATTATTTCGTAAAGAAACGCATCGACCAGCTGATGCTGAAGGACGCTGATATTGATACCATTATTTTGGGTTGCACGCATTATCCGCTTCTTATGAGCAGCATTGTGAAGAATCTTCCTGATGGCGTAAGAGTGGTTCCGCAAGGACAATATGTAGCAAACAGCCTGAAAGATTATCTGAAACGCCATCCGCAGATGGAACAGATGATAACCAAAACAGGCTCTTGCCGATATCTCACAACAGAGAGTGAGGATAAATTCAAGGAATCTGCACAGATTTTCCTTCATGAACAGGTGGAGGTTACACATGTAGATCTTGAATAGTTTATAGTTAATAATTTATAGTTAATAGTTATGCAAGAAACAAGACAAAACCGTATATCAAGACTTCTCCAGAAGGAGTTGAGTCTTATCTTCCAGTCACAAACCCGCATGATGCATGGTGTGATGGTAAGTGTTACTAAGGTTAGAGTAAGTCCAGATCTCAGTATCTGTACAGCTTACTTGAGTGTGTTCCCTTCTGAAAAAGGTGAGGAGATTTTGAAGAATATCAATGCAAATGAGAAGACGATCCGTTTCGACTTGGGTAAAAAAGTGAGAAACCAGTTACGTATTATTCCAGAACTCCGTTTCTTCCTTGATGATAGTCTCGATTATTTGGAGCACATTGATGAACTCTTGAAAAAGTAAAAGAGTAAAGAAGTAAAAAAACAAGGGAGTTAAGACGGCAATTCTTGACTCCCTATACTGTTATATAAATAAGGTAAGATAGAATTATGAATTTCCCATTCTTTATAGCTCGCAGGTATCTTTTCTCAAAGAAGAGTACGCACGTCATCAACGTCATCAGTTCTATTTCTGTAATAGGAGTGGCGGTAGCTACGATGGCTCTGGTCATCGTTCTGAGTGTTTTTAACGGCTTCCATGACCTGGTAGCTTCACTCTTTACGAGTTTTGACCCACAACTCAAGGTTGTGCCTGTTGAGGGAAAGACTGCACCTGCAGATGATCCTATTCTTACTAAGATTCGTCTTTTGCCGCAGGTAGATGTTGCAACAGAAACCGTAGAAGATCAAGCTCTTGCAATCTATAATGATCATCAGGCTATGGTGAAAATCAAGGGTGTAGATGATAATTTTGCAGAACTTTCTCATATTACAGATATTTTATATGGTGATGGCTCCTTCTCCTTGCATGCTGCCAATCTGGAATATGGAACCGTAGGTATTCGTCTTGCCCAGAATTTAGGCATAGGAGCACAATGGGATGGCTTCCTGAAAATCTATGCTCCTAAAAAGGAAGGACAGCTGGATATGACTAACCCAGGTGATGGCTTTGTTGTTGACTCGCTCAACTCTCCTGGCGTACTTTTTGCCGTCAAACAGGCTAAGTATGATAAAAACTACATCATCACTTCTATCTCATTTGCCCGTAATCTCTTTGGTCAGCAAGGTATGCTCTCTGATTTGGAATTACGCTTGAAACCGGGTAGCGATCTGGATGCTGTAAAGACTGAGATGCAGCAGATAGCTGGTAATAAATATAAAGTGCTTGACAGATTTGAACAACAGGAAGATACCTTTAAAATTATGTCGATAGAGAAGATGATTGCTTATATCTTCCTGACCTTTATCTTAGTTGTTGCATGTTTCAATATCATCGGGTCGCTTTCTATGCTTATTATTGATAAGAAAAATGATGTTGTGACTCTTCGTAATCTTGGAGCTAACGATAAGCAGATTACCAGAGTATTTCTTTTTGAAGGTAGAATGATAGCTGTGATAGGTGCTGTTATTGGTATTGGACTGGGCTTGCTCCTCTGCTTTTTGCAGCAGCAATATGGTTTTGTACGTCTGGGAGATTCTGAAGGCTCCTTTATTGTTGATGCGTATCCGGTAAGTGTCCATTACTCAGATGTTGCCATTATCTTCGTTACTGTAATTGCTGTAGGTTGGCTTGCTGTATGGTATCCTGTAAGAGCGCTGAGTAAAAGGCTGTTGAGTTAAAACCTACAGAATTTCTTATACTTGGGTGCATATACTAAAAGAAATGGCATGAATCTTTTATGGGGGATTCATGCCATTTCTTGTTCTAATTGATTTTTTATTTTTTCCTGATGAGTGTAAGACCATCGCGAAGGGGTAAGATAACAACCTCTACCCTAGAATCTCTTGCTATTAAATCATTGAAAGCCCGAATGCCTTGAGTCTGATGGTCTCGGTCGTAGGCTGGGTCGATGACGTGGCCATCCCAAAGAGTATTGTCTGCAAGGATGTAGCCTCCAGGGTTCAGGATGCTCATAACCATTTCATACGTTTCTATATAGGTACGCTTATCGCCATCAACAAAAGCCATATCGAATTTTACGCCTAGTTGGGGCGCTTCTACGTTGGCATCACCGATGCGGAAGTCAATCTTATCGGCAACATTCGAACCTTCTATCCAGGGACGGGTAAAATCTTCCATCTCATCATTGATTTCGAAAGTGTAGAGTTTTCCACCTTCCTGCAATCCCTGGGCCAGGCAGATAGCACTATAGCCACTAAATGTGCCTACTTCCAGAATATTCTTCGGGCGAATCATCTCTACAAGCATCTTGAGAAGTCTGCCCTGAATATGGCCGCTAGCCATACGTCCATGGATAGTATGTATATTGGTGGCGCGGTAAAGACGATACAGATAATCGCCTTCAGGCTCTATATGCTGGCAGATATATTTGTCTATGAGTTCAGTCTCTGTCATAATCTGATGGATTTAGAGTAACGGAAATCTTACTCTTCTGTTTCTTTCTGTGCTAAGATTCCTGAAATGGCAAGTTCGTAAGAAGCCAGACCGAAACCGCAGATTACGCCCAGGCAAGCACAGGAAATATATGAATGATGGCGGAACTCTTCACGTTTATGCACATTAGAGATGTGTACTTCAACGCAAGGGCATTTCAAACTGCGAATACAATCCTGCAAGGCAATGCTGGTATGAGTATAGGCGCCAGCATTGAGTACTACACCATCATAGGAAAAACCTACTTCCTGCAGCTTGTTGATTAACTCGCCTTCAATGTTGCTCTGAAAGTACTCTATCTCAATATCAGGGAATTTCGCTTTCAGCTTAGGCAGATAACTCTCGAAAGAATTGCTGCCATAAATACCCGGTTCTCTTACACCAAGAAGGTTCAAGTTTGGACCATTAATAATTTGTATCTTCATATTTACTTGATTTTTAATCGTAATCCATATTTTTTTCGTATCTTTGCGGCAGAGATCTTTTGTACTCTCCTGTCTTATGCAAAGACGATGCAAAGATACAATAAATTAAGGAAACTGACAAAAAATGAGGAATGAAATTATAAAGAACTATATGAGATACCTCAAGTTGGGGCGTAATTTCTCCAAAAATACGTTGGATGCCTATTACCATGACTTGAATTTTCTCTTGGAGTATGCTGATAAGAACAATTTGGTGCTGACGGAAATGAAATTGGAAGACTTGGAGAATTTTTCTGCAAGTTTGCATGATCGTGGTGTTTCTGCTCGTTCGCAAGCTCGGATTTTGAGCGGAATCCGTTCTTTCTACCGGTATCTGGTGCTCGATGATTATATAAAAGACGATCCGACCGAATTACTGGTTTCTCCCCAAATAGGAAAGCATTTGCCGGAGTATTTATCTGTAGAAGAGGTTGACATGCTTGAAGCGGCTATCGATTTGGAAAAATGGGAGGGACAGCGTAATAAGGCGATTATAGAAACCCTGTTCTCCTGTGGCCTTCGCGTTTCGGAACTTGTGAATCTAAAGAAAAGCGATGTGTTTGAAGAAGAAAAGTTTATTAGGGTCATAGGTAAAGGTAACAAGGAACGCATCGTTCCTATTTCTGGCAAAGCTCTGAAAGAAATCAATCTTTGGTATATAGACCGGAATCTGATGACAATCAAGCCAGGTGAGGAAGACTATGTCTTCTTGAATCGTAGAGGTGCTCATCTCACACGCAATATGATACTTATCATGATAAAAAATGCGGCTTATGATGCAGGAATCAAGAAAACCATTTCTCCTCATACTTTACGCCATAGTTTTGCTACAGCCTTGTTGAAAGGTGGAGCCGATCTGAGGGTAATTCAGGCCTTGCTGGGGCATGAAGATATTGGAACCACAGAGATTTATACTCATCTTGAAACTTCAGATTTGCGCAGAGCTATCTTGGAACATCATCCTCGAAATATCAAATATAGTGAAGAAAACCAAGTGCTTGATTCAGATAAAACAGACAAAAGATGCCCGAATAACAGATAAAGCACAAGGAATTGACGTTTTTTATATAGGAATATGACAAAATCTGAAAAAATATGAGTAACTTTGCAGCCGCAAAATAATGAATATCAATAATTAATAGAAATAAAGTAAGAAAATATGGCATATTTGTTTTCATCAGAATCAGTTTCTGAAGGACATCCAGATAAAGTGGCTGATCAGATTTCAGATGCATTGCTTGACCAGTTTTTGGCTTACGATGACCACGCTCATTGCGCCATCGAAACCTTTTGTACTACTGGTCAGGTAGTAATCATGGGTGAGGTTCGCTCTAACGTTTATGTTGATTTGCAGACCATTGCCCGCAAGACTATCAAGAAAATCGGTTATACCAAGAGCGAATATCAGTTTGACGGCGACTCTTGTGGTGTGCTTACTGCTATCCATGAACAGAGCGATGATATTAACCGCGGTGTAAGTCGTGAGGAGGATGAGAATCAGGGTGCAGGCGATCAGGGTATGATGTTCGGTTATGCTACAACGGAAACCGAAAATTATATGCCGGTATCACTTGACTTGGCTCAGCTCATCATGCGTGTACTTGCAGATATCCGCAAGGAGGGCAAGGTGATGACTTATCTCCGTCCGGACTCTAAGAGCCAGGTAACTATCGAATACTCAGACGATAATATCCCACAGCGCATCGATACCATCGTAGTTTCTACCCAGCATGATGATTTTATCAAGAAGGCAAATGGTGAGGACGATGATGATGCTATGCTGGCAAAGATTCGTGAGGATGTAATCAATATCCTGATTCCAAGAGTAAAGACTCACCTGAGTGATAAGGTGTTGGCTCTCTTCAATGATGACATCAAGTACTTCGTAAACCCTACAGGTAAGTTTGTGATTGGTGGTCCTCATGGAGATACAGGTCTTACCGGTCGTAAGATTATTGTAGATACTTATGGAGGTAAGGGTGCCCATGGTGGTGGTGCCTTCTCTGGAAAGGATAGTAGTAAGGTTGACCGTTCTGCAGCTTATGCTGCCCGTTATATTGCAAAGAATATGGTTGCTGCCGGCGTTGCAGATGAAATGTTGGTTCAGGTAAGTTATGCTATCGGTGTGGCAGAACCGGTTAGTATCTATGTAAATACTTACGGCAGAAGCCATGTGAATATGACTGACGGCGAGATTGCAAAGAAAATTACAGAAATGTTTGATCTTCGTCCTAAAGCAATCGAGCGCCAGTTGAAGTTGCGCCAGCCAATGTTCCAGGAAACTGCGGCATATGGACACATGGGACGTAAGAATGAGATAGTAGAGAAAACCTTCACCAGCCGATATCATGAGGCTAAAACTGTGAAGGTAGAACTCTTTACATGGGAAAAATTAGATAAGGTAGACGAAATCAAGAAAGTTTTCGGACTTTAAGGAATGGTGCAACAGGCAGATTCGATACAGACAGATGCCGCACTTGAGGCTGAATCGCAACAGCAAGTGCTCAGGCAACATAGCAGCCAGCTCACACCCAAAGAGGTGTTGAGCTGGCTGCCTAAGAATGCAACGCCAGCTCAGCAGGACTCCATGATTAGGGCACATATCAAGCCCAGTGAGATTCATTGGAGCGAGATGCCGGATACATTACACTTGCCAGGACATAAGGCAGGTAAGAGTTTTAGGGATGTAAGTTTGCCACAATATTATCGTGAGTCATTCTTTTCAAAAGATTCTCTGTTTCATCCGGAATTAAAGGGTGGACGCTTAGGGGTGGCAGGTGATCCTGTTCCCTATACGGTAGCTGGTGATAGCTTTATTACTTCATTGCTGTTGGTCTGTTTTCTCTTGGCTTGTATAGCATTCTCTAAATCTAAGCATTTTGTTATACGCCAGGCAAAAACCTTCTTCCGTACTCCACGCATCGGTACAACAGAGGTGACGGAGACCAGTTCTGAAGTAAGATACCAGTTCTTCTTCGTGTTGCAGACCTGTCTTTTGCTGGCAATCGGGTATTTCATTTATTCGAAAGCATCTATCAGCGATACGTTTATCGTAGACCAATATCAGGTAATCAGTATATACGCTGGTTGTATGGGGGGCTATTTCTTGTTGAAGGCGTTCCTCTATGTGATTTCTGGTTGGGTATTCTTTGAAAAGAAAAAAAATGTACAATGGCTCAAGGCATACTTGTTCCTAATATCATGTCAAGGAGTGGCCTTGTTCCCAATGGTGATGCTTTTGTCGTATTTCGATTTCCCATTGCAAATTGCAGTGATATACACGTTGACTATCCTTGGATTAGTTAAATTGTTGGCTTTTTTGAAGGCTTACATTATCTTTTTTAGAAGAAATGGCGTGTTTCTGCAAATATTTTTGTACTTTTGTGCCCTTGAAGTGATACCCTTGTTCGCTCTTTGGGGTGGACTTGTGTTAATCAGTCATTATTTGAAAATAAACTTTTAAGACAAAATGATAAAGAAAATTTTAGTTTCTCAGCCAAAACCTGCAAGTGAGAAGTCTCCTTACTTCGATATCCAGGCTCAATATGGAGTAGAATGCGTGTTCCGTCCATTTTTTAAGGTAGAGGGGCTCTCTTCTAAAGAATTCCGTCAGCAGAAAATAAATTTGCTTGACTATACTGCTGTCGTATTTACATCTCGTCATGCAGTAGACAACTACTTTAAATTAGCTAAGGAGATGCGTATCACAATTCCTGAAGATATGAAATATTTCTGTGTGATAGAGACTATCGCTCTCTACATCCAAAAGTATGTTCAGTATCGCAAGCGTAAGGTGTTCTTTGGTGATACAGGTAAAATTGATGGGTTGATGGGACAGATGGCTCGCCATAAAACCGAGAAATATCTGGTACCATTAAGCAGTGTTCATAATGATGATATTGCCAACTTGCTTGATGAGAAAAAACTCAATCATACAGAATGTGTAATGTATCGTACTGTAAGCAATGATTTCTCAGAAGAGGAAATCAAGAACTTCGATTATGATATGATGCTTTTCTTTAGCCCAACAGGTGTAAAGGCTCTGAAGAAGAATTTCCCTAATTTTGAACAAGGGAATATCGCTGTTGGCGCTTTTGGTCCTGCTACAGCAAAAACGGTTGAAGATGAGGGCTTACGCCTTGATCTGGAGGCTCCTAATAAAGCTTTTCCATCTATGACAGGTGCCTTGGCAGATTATCTGAAACGTCATAATAAATAGGAAATATTTAATAGAATAGATATGTCAACAGACAGAAATAAAACATTCGGAAAGAAAGAGCATCTATGTAAACTGACACTTATAGAACAGCTCTTTGGAGGTGGTGCTAAAGCAATGACGGCATGGCCTATGAGAATGGTGTTTCTTCTTGTTGACAAGAAAGATGAGCAAGCCCCTTCTGTTCAAGTTCTTATCAGTGTATCAAAGCGTTATTTTAAGCACGCAGTAAAGCGCAATCGGGTAAAGCGACAGATACGTGAAGCTTTTCGTTATCAAAAACAAGAGCTGGAGACTTGTATGCAGAATTATGTTGGAAAACAATTGCTTGTGGCTTTTGTTTGGCAAACAGAACAATTGCAGCCTTCAAAGCTGGTTTCAACCAAAATGACTAAACTTTTGGATAGATTGGTTGATAATATCAAGGAGATGCAATCTGAAACAGTCATGAAAGAGAGCAGTTTATGATGAAGATTCTCTTTATGATTGCACATGGCATGAGAAAGGTGTTGGTATGGATTCTTATACTGCCGATATTGTTTTACCAGAAGTGTATTACTCCTTATACGCCACCTTCCTGTCGCTTTCAGCCCACTTGCTCAGAGTATGCGAGACAAGCCATCCTGAAGCATGGTCCCTTTAAGGGACTGGCTTTGGCTGTTTGGCGCATCTTAAGATGCAATCCTTGGGGTGGTTCGGGTTATGATCCCGTACCGTAAGTTTCCGACTGTATTGTTGGGCCCCTTATACATATTATATAATATAATAAAAAATCATATTCTATGGCAAAAAATTTTGTTGAAGAATTGAAATGGCGTGGTATGCTGGCGCAGATAATGCCAGGTACTGAGGAATATCTCAACACCCACATGGTGTCTGCCTATCTCGGAACTGACCCTACTGCAGACTCTCTGCACATCGGTCACCTTTGTGGTATCATGATGTTGCGCCACTTGCAGCGTTGTGGCCATAAGCCTTATCTCCTCGTCGGCGGTGCCACGGGTATGATTGGCGACCCTTCTGGCAAGAGCCAGGAGCGCAATCTTCTCGATTCAGAGACTCTCTATCATAACCAGGAAGCTATCAAGAAGCAGGTATCTAAGTTCCTCGACTTCGATGGCAATGAGCCTAACAAGGCGGAGTTGGTGAACAACTACGACTGGATGAAGGACTTCACCTTCCTCGATTTCGCTCGTGTGGTTGGTAAGCATATCACTGTAAACTACATGATGGCGAAGGATAGCGTGCAGAAGCGCTTGAACGGTGAGGCTCGCGACGGCTTGTCTTTCACTGAGTTTACCTATCAGTTGCTCCAGGGCTACGACTTCCTCTATCAGTATGAGAAGTATGGTGTTCGTCTCCAGTTGGGTGGTAACGACCAGTGGGGTAACATGACTACCGGTACTGAGCTGATTCACCGCACATTGGGTAACGACGCAGAGTGCTTCTGCCTCACTTGTCCTTTGATTACCAAGGCAGACGGCAAGAAGTTCGGTAAGACAGAGAGCGGTAACATCTGGTTGGACCGTAACCGCACTACTCCTTACGCTTTCTACCAGTTCTGGTTGAACGTAAGCGATGACGATGCCGAGAAGTACATCAAGATCTTCACAGACCTTGACAAGGAGACTATCGATGCTCTCGTAGAGGAGCACAAGCAGGACCCAGGCCGCCGTGTACTTCAGAAGCGTCTGGCTGAGGAGGTTACCATAATGGTTCACTCTCAGGAGGATTTGGATATGGCTATCGCAGCCAGCAACATCCTCTTCGGTAAGGCTACCAAGGAGAACTTGGCACAGCTCGATGAGGCAACATTGAACGATGTATTCGCCAATGTTCCTCACTACGACCTCGACAAGAACCTGCTCGGTGGAACTGCTGTAGATCTCTTCAATCAGGAGGGCATGCAGATTTTCCCAAGCAAGAGCGAGATGCGCAAGCTCGTTAAGGGTGGTGGCGTTTCACTCAACAAGGAGAAGCTCAATGCATTCGACCAGGTAATTACTGCTGAAGACCTGATTGACGGCAAGTATCTTTTGGTTCAGAAAGGTAAGAAGAACTACTTCTTGATTACCGTTAAGTAATCGTTAAAAGTATTGAAAATATTTGGTAGTGGAGAAAAAATCCACTACCTTTGTAGCCGATTTGCTTGTCCTATGGTGTAATGGTAGCACTACAGTTTTTGGTTCTGTCAGTGGTGGTTCGAATCCGCCTGGGACAACAGGTCATAAATAACCCTTCAAATCCGCAAAGACTTGAAGGGTTATTTTGTTATATAAGAGTTTAGTTTAGGTAGAGAAAGTTTATGCAAGAGATAGACTTGATATTTCAGCAGTATTATCGTCCGCTATGTCTTTATGCCACTCATTATCTGCATGATATCGATGAGGCTGAAGACGTGGTGCAGGATTGTTTTGTGAAATTGATAAGTAGAAGCATCATGCCGGAAAACATCAAGGCTTTCTTATATATCTCTGTGCGCAATGCCTGCATCGACCGGTTGCGCTGCCAGTCTCCGATAGATACGGAGATTTCTCCTACCGATTTATGTGGCGTGATTTCTGATGACCAAGCACAGGAAAGTTCTTTCCGGGAGGCAGAATTGTGGACGGCTATCGAGTTATTACCCGAACGATGCAGGGAAATCTTCCTGATGAGCAAGCGTGACGGAATGACTTATCGGGAGATAGCTGAAGAACTGAACCTGTCGGAAAAGACCGTGGAGCATCAGATTTCCAAGGCTTTAAAGACCTTACGAGGCAAGAAAGATGATTTTCTTGCAGATTTTTTCTATATTTTACCTTTCATCCATGGGGGTTTTCTGTAATTTTTGCGTTATAGCAATAAAAGAATGAATAAAAGTACAGTTATGAAAGGTAAAGAGATTATTTTTGCGCTCTCAATTCTAGCCTTGCCAGCTCCAATGTTGGCAGGCACGCCGAAGATGATGGTGGAGGCTCAGACTTCTACCACCATCCGTCAGCAGATGGATTGGCTGCACCGCATCAGGAAAATCAACTTCGTCTATGATTCATCGCTTGATGGGGAATTGAACATCAAGTATAATGGACCAGACATTCAGCATCTTTCGGTGAAGAAGGCACTGAAGGCGCTTTTCGAGAAAACTCATATTCTATATAATATCAATGCGAACTATGTGATATTGAAGCGAAAACCCGTACAACAAATATCAACATCTTACACGAATATCAATCACAAAGTTCAGCAGGTTCAGCGTCGCCACACTCTCAGCGGATACGTCCGTGACGAGAGTGGCGAATCGCTGATTAATGCTACCATCTATGATCTGACGGATGGCATCGGTACAACTACCAATGAATATGGTTTCTTTTCGCTTACCCTGCCTGAAGGCGAGCACCAGCTTCGCTTTTCGTATGTGGGCTATGCCGACAAGGTAGAGAAGCTGAATCTCTCGAAAGATATGCATCATAATATGGCACTCCGTGTTGATGGTAAATTGCCTGAGGTGGTGGTAGATGGCGACTTGAACTCTCCGCTTCTGACCACACAAACCGGCAAGCGCTCCTTTTCGAACAAGGATATCAAGACAGAGTTTGCCCTGATGTCTTCACCGGATGTAGTGAAGACCCTGCAGCGTGTGAGTGGAGTGGCAGAAGGACAGGAGTTGGCAAGCGGACTCTATGTGCATGGCGGCAATGGCGATGAGAACCTTTATCTGATAGATGGTACTCCGCTTTATGATACGAATCATGCGCTGGGGCTTTTCTCCAGTTTCAATGCCGATGTGGTGAAAAACGTGGATTTCTACAAGAGCGGCTTTCCTGCACGATATGGTGGAAGATTGTCGTCGGTGGTGGATGTGCGTACAGCCGATGGAAACATGAATCAGTTTCATGGTGCCTATCGCATCGGACTGCTCGATGCCAGTGTGCAGTTTGAGGGACCTATCCGGAAAGGCAAGACCTCTTATAATATAGGTATGCGCCGTTCCTGGATGGATCTGCTGTCCCGTCCCTTGACCAAGGCTTTCTCTGATCCAGACGATAAACTCTCGATAGGTTATTACTTCATGGACCTGAATGCCAAGGTAACCCATCGTTTCAACGACCGTTCGAAGATAGACTTGAGTCTCTATCACGGAAAAGACAGCTGGGATGTGAAGGATGATTTTGATCAAAGTAAGGCAGATGGGTATCAACCCAACCAAAGCTATGACAAGGACTTGACGAAGTCGCAGCTGGATTGGGGAAACTTTAATGTTGCACTCAACTGGAACTACCTGTTCTCTCCGAAGCTCTTTTCAAACATTACAGCGGTGTATTCCCATAATCGTTCCAAGTTGTATTCCTTTGATGATGATCGTTATATCAATCCTTCGGGAGAGAATGCCACTTCTGTCACTCACTTGGAGCATGGTTATACCTCAACGATTTATGATGCGGGCTATCGTCTGGCATTCGATTACCGTCCGAACCCTCGTCATCATTTCCGTTTTGGAAGCGACTATACGATGCATCTCTTTCGCCCCCAGACAGCTATGCAATTGGATTATACTGGATATGAGGGAAATGCATCAGCCCAAGTTGATACCATCCGAATGAATAGTAGTAATCGTCATGTGGCGCATGAGTGGACGGTATACGCAGAGGATGAAATCAATATCAACCGCAACTGGAGTATGAATGTTGGCTTCAATATGGGCCTTTTTCATATCAGTAACAAGAACTTCTTGAATATCGACCCACGTTTTGCCCTGAAATATCAACTGAGCAATGAGGTGTCGCTGAAGGCTTCCTTTACTCAGATGACCCAGTATGTGCATAAGGTCTCTAACAGCTACTTGTCCTTGCCTACGGATTATTGGGTACCGACTACCCGAAATCTGAAGCCAATGCGTTCTTATCAGTTTGCGGCAGGAATCTATGCCCAGCCCAACCGCCATTGGCTTCTGTCGTTCGAAGGGTATTACAAGTTGTCCAAGCATCTGCTTCAATACAGCAGTTGGGTAGGCATAGAGCCGCCTGCTGAGCATTGGGATTCGCAAGTGATGGATGGCAAGGGGCTCTTCTATGGCGTTGAGGCTGATGCCACTTATCGCACCAATCATCTGACTTTGAGTGGTTCTTATACGCTCTCTTGGAACAAGCGAAAGTATGATGACTTCTATCAGGATTGGTATTACGACAAGTTTGACAACCGCCATAAGTTGAATCTGTCCTTGCGGTATGCGTTTAACAAGAAGGTGAGTTGCTTTGCGGTCTGGAACTATCACACGGGCAATCATGCCACGGTGCCAACCCAGTTGGCGGCATTGCCAAGCTTGCCAGGTCAAGAAGGCAAGTATTACAGGAATTGGTGGAATTCCGCCTCTTATGTCTATGCCATCCCCAATAATTTGACGCTTCCAGCTTATCATCGCTTGGACTTGGGATTCGATTTCCGTCATGTCACCAAGCATGGACATGAGCGCATTTGGAATTTGAGCATCTATAATGCTTATTGCCATCTCAACTCGATGTACGTCAAGGTGGACTATAATGGGGTTACGCAGCAGTTTGAGGCGAAAAACAAGGGATTTATTCCAATAATACCTTCATTTAGCTATACTATCAAGTTTTAAAACAAAAGAAATTTCATTGGATATGAATACAAATCATAGAAGAATAAAAATCAATGTAAGTTGGAGATGGGGACTGTTCTTCTGTTTGATGAGCGTTGTCTTTTCTTCTTGCATAGATGATTTTGATGTGAAGAAGCTGCAAGATACTCCCCGATTGGTACTTTATTGTTTTCCAACGGAGGGAGATACCACACTTATCGTTGTAACGAAAAGCTTGCCCGTTTCTTCTTTCAAAGGAGATATAGATACCCAATCACGTTTAACCGTGGATGCAAGTGTCGTATATAAGGTAAATGGAATGCCACAGGAGGTGAAACGTATCGAAAACATGAAGGAAGCGCAGTCCTTTTCTCAAGTTTCCGATAGTTGGTCTCTTTCTACCCTAATAGGACAGTATTATGCCGTAGGAAAGCAGAAGGCTGGAGATAAGATTGAGGTCCAGGTATCGGCAGATGGTCTCTCCGAGGTTTCTGCTTCGACTTCCATTCCCGAGAAGGTTGATGTAAATATAGGTGACATCCATTTGAAAGAGAAATCGTCGGATCATGATGTTTATTTCTCGGTAGATAAGTTGGAAGCGACTTTTAGTGACCCTGCTTCAACCACGGATTATTATTCTGTGAAGGTAACTCGCAAGCAGAAATATGGAAACTTGAAAGGTGTTCCCAAAGAAGGCAATAGATGGCAACATGATGTTTATGCTAATAATTACCAAGATTACCTTAATTATTTGGGTAGGGAGGATGAATATGAATGGTGTTTTGATAGTTTGGCATCAAATATTGTTTGGCCTGAGATGGTGACCACCAGTGAGCCATTGATTAACAAGAAGTCAGAGTTGGATTATGATTTCGGCTTTGACGAATACAAATACTTTGATGATGTTTATATCTTCAATGACCGGACGATAAATGGACAGACCTATACGATGCATTTGGAAGTGAACAGTAATGATTCTTATTGGCACACGTATGATGGTTGGGACCGTTTGTTTGGCTTTACTTATAATGTACAACTTTGCAAGGTTACTCCAGAGTACTATCGCTTCTTGAAGAGCATTAACGATGCGCAGAGCAATAGTTGGGCGGACGCTGGATTGATGCAGGTGACACCTACTTATTCGAACGTAAAAGGTGGTTTCGGTGTAGTGGCAGGATTTAATGTCTGTGAAGCATCGAAGTATATCGCCCCATTGCCATCGGCACCATCGGATAATCAAGGTGGAATATATACCAAATAAAAAAGGTGAGGAGTATGAAAAGAAGTCTTTTTATCATTTTAGGTACCTTGTGCTTTGCCATTGCCGGCAAGGCACAGATTACAGGACAATTTTAAAGGAAGAAAGGGATTCTATGATGAAGATCAACAAGAATGAACAGGAATTTGTGCTGAAGTATTTTCAGCCGAGCAAGCTGGATACCAGGAAGGCTTTGCTGAAAGTGAAGGCTCGGGTTGGCATCGCTGATGAAGAGGTTTCGCATGCTGCAACTGTATCTTTACGCATGCGTCGCATCCGCTGGATAGCTGTGGCTGCATCTATTCTGGTGATCTTCACCATAGGAGCCTATACGCTTTTGCAGCCAAAGACGGTGACGCTTTCTGCTGATTCAGAAGTAGTGGCGTATCATCTGCCTGATGGAACGAAGGTTTCGTTGATGCCTCATTCTTCTCTTTCCTATCAGGAAGATGATTGCAGACAGGTGGAGATGAAGGGCTGCATCTATTATCAGGTGAAGCATGATGAACAGCATCCTTTCGATGTGATGGGAGAGCATGGACACGTAAGAGTGCTCGGTACCCAGTTTATGGTGGATGAAAGAACGGATGCTCCCGAAGTGATGGTAACCAGCGGAAAGGTGCTTTTCACAGCTCGTAACTCTGAAGATGGTGTCTTCCTGATTAAAGGCAAGCGGGCACGTCTGTTGAAAGGGGCTGCCCAGCCAGAGTTGTTGGCTGATTACGATATCAATGATGTGGCATGGGCTACCCATCGCCTGCATTTCGACAATACTCCATTATCCGAAGTATTGGAGGAACTTTCTAAATTATCTGGTACAAGCTATACGGCTTCTGATGAGAGCAAGCGTCTGACGGGTGATTTTGATACGAATTCCATCCAACAGGTCATCCAAGTAATAGAAGAAACATTGGGTGTTCAGATAAGATAAGTGTGTGAATAAAACATAGTAAAAAGGGACAAACTTAGGAAAAGCAGTCAATAAAATGAGAAAATAAGTAAAAAGGGTGCATCTTTCGTATTGATTTAGGGTGATATTCAAAATTATTTTGTATCTTTGCCCTCGTAACAAATCAAACAATTTATAAAAAATAAAATTATGGACTTTAATAAACTATTCTCATTAGAGGGTAAAGTAGCCCTCGTTACAGGTGCCGCTTATGGTATCGGGTTTGCTATGGCTGAGGCTTATGCCAAAGCTGGTGCTAAGATTGCTTTCAATTGCCGCAGCCAGCACCACATGGATCAGGCTCTTGCAGATTACAAAGCAAAGGGTATTGAGGCAAAGGGTTATATCTGTGATGTAACAGACGAGGAACAGGTGAAAAACATGGTAGCTGACATCGAGAAGGAACTTGGTGTTATTGATATTTTGGTAAACAACGCAGGTATTATCAAGCGTATTCCTATGACAGAGATGTCTGTAGATGACTTCAAGCAGGTTATTGACATTGACCTCACTGCACCTTTCATCGTATCTAAGGCAGTTATCCCTGGTATGATCAAGAAGGGTCATGGTAAGATTATCAACATCTGCTCTATGATGAGCGAGCTGGGCCGTGAGACTGTTTCTGCATACGCAGCTGCCAAGGGTGGCTTGAAGATGTTGACACGTAACATCTGCTCAGAGTATGGTGAGTACAACATCCAGTGCAATGGCTTGGGCCCTGGTTACATCGCAACTCCTCAGACAGCACCTCTCCGTGAGCGTCAGCCAGATGGTAGCCGTCATCCATTCGACAGCTTTATCTGTGCAAAGACTCCTGCAGGTCGCTGGTTGGAACCAGAAGAGTTGACTGGTCCTGCTGTTTTCTTGGCTTCAGATGCTTCTAATGCAGTGAATGGTCACATTCTCTATGTAGATGGTGGTATCTTGGCATATATCGGAAAGCAGCCAAAATAAAGGATCAAACATGAAGATTTAAATTTGAATAAACTTGAATAGAATAAAAAAAATATAGGGCAGCCATAAAGGACTGCCCTATATTTATAATTAAAATAATCTTTACAATTATTTGTTGATTGCATCTGCAAGCTCAGCACCAGCCTTGAACTTAGCAACCTTTTTAGCTGCAATCTGGATCTTCTCCTTAGTAGCTGGATTGATACCCTCACGAGCAGGACGCTCGTTAATGCTGAATGTACCGAAACCTACCAACTGGATCTTGTCACCTGCAATGAGGGCTTCCTTCAATGCGTTTGTTGTAGCTTCAAGAGCGGCCTTAGCCTGTGCCTTTGTAATCTCAGCACCTGCTGCAATCTTGTCAATCAATTCTGTCTTGTTCATAATTTTTCGTTATTAAATGAATAATATTGTTGTTTCTTAGTTGAATTCGTTTACAAATATAGCTTTTTCTTGTGAAAGTTCAAATAAAAAAAGCAGAAAAGTGATGAAATTATTGAAATTTAAGTGTAATAAGTCTATTTTTTGGTGTTTTCACGGATATTTTTCGTAATTTTGTCGCCAAAATACAAATATTATTCAGATTATTAAACTGTTTATAGAAATAAAGTTATGCGCAATATTCCAATTGTAACAAAGAATTTGCTGATAGTGAATGTAGTAGCATTCCTGGCATGCATGCTGATGGACAAGAGTATGGGTGGCGGTTCTGGCCTGACAGATATGTTTGGGCTTCATTTCTTCCTGGCATCCGATTTCCATATTTATCAGTTAGTTACCTACATGTTTATGCATGGTGGTTTCCAGCATATTCTCTTTAATATGTTTGCCTTATGGATGTTTGGCTGTGTGGTTGAAAGAGTTTGGGGACCAAAGAAATTCCTTTTTTATTACATAGCGTGTGGAGTGGGAGCAGGTTTGTTCCAGGAAGCTGCACAGTATATTACCTATGTGGCAAAGGATATGGCAGCTTATGATTATGTTAGTGTTAATGGAGCCAGAATAACAATGGAGCAATATCTGAACCTATGGACTACCGTGGGTGCTTCAGGAGCTATTTATGCCATATTGCTTGCCTTTGGTATGATTTATCCAAACGAGCGTCTCTTCATTTTCCCGTTGCCAGTTCCTATTAAAGCTAAATTCTTCGTGATAGGCTATGCTGTCATTGAATTGGTTTCAACATTCTCTCTCTCTGATGACGGTGTGGCTCATATTGCCCATTTGGGAGGTATGGTCTTTGGATTCTTCCTGATCCGTTATTGGCGTAAGCAGATTGGTAATGGTTACTATCAGTCTAATTCTGCTGATGCATTCGATAAGTTGAAAGGTATGTTCGGCGGAAAGCGTCGGGCTGGTAGAACGCATTTTACTTATACCAAGAATGAATCTTATAATCCGACTTATGAACAGGATGCTGAATGTAAGACCAATGAAAAGGTCGTATCTCAGGAAGAGATAGATAGGATCTTGGATAAGATAAGGAAAAGCGGTTATGATAGCTTGACTCAGAGTGAAAAGCAGATGCTCTTTGATCAGAGTAATAAGTAGGAAACTATGTTTAAAGGATTTAAGGAATTTACATATAAGATGGTAGCTGGTGCTAATGTGGCAACTATCATTATCATGTTGCTGGTGGGCTTTTCTGACTTCTTTCAGCCAGAAAAGTTCGCCGCATTGGCTAATCTTGGCTTACTTTTCCCGGTTTTTCTTATAGTTAACTTAGGCTTTTTGCTTTTCTGGTTGCTCTTCCGGTCTAAGTATGCCATTATTCCATTCTTAGGCTTCTTGATCTGTTTTGTTCCTGTCCGCAAGTATATGCCAATCAACTTTTCTGGCGAAACTCCAAAAGGTTGTATCAAAGTTCTATCATATAATACCTGGAATTTTGGTGCACAGACTGAGGATGCCGAAGGAACTAATATCTGTATTGCTTATCTGCAGGAGCAGGATGCTGATATTGTTTGTCTGCAGGAAGCATGTCCTACTTCCCGGAATGTTGAGCAGATAGATAGTATGCTCAAGCCGATGTATGCTTATCAGGATACTACGATGCACATAAATGGTGGAAATTGTCTTATGTTGCTCAGTAAATACCCTATTCTTTCAAAAGAGCGAATTCCTTATGAATCGAAAGGAAATATGAGTGTGGCGTATCGTCTGAAAGTGAAAGATAGAGAGGTCCTTCTCATCAATAATCATTTGGAAACAACCGGCTTAAGTTTAGAGGACAGACGCCAGTTCAAGAATCTGGTTATCGGAAAATTGCAGGTTGATACTGCAGAAGAAACGTCCAAACTGCTCGTTGTAAAACTTGCCGAGGCAACAAAGAAACGGGCTCCTGAGGCTGAGGCTGTAGCAAAATACATTCAGCAGCATAAAGAACAGAGTATTATTTTGTGCGGTGACTTTAATGATGGTCCTATCTCTTATGCTCATCGTACGATAGCTAAAGATTTGACGGATTGCTACATTGCAAGTGGTAACGGACCGGGTATCAGCTATCATCATGGAGGCTTTTTTGTTCGCATTGACAATATCATGTGTTCAGACGATTGGGAGCCTTATGAATGTAAAATTGATGATAAAATCGCCGTTTCAGACCACTATCCTATCATTTGTAAGCTAAAAATGCGCCCTAAAAAGCAAAAATAGAGCAAATTATTCTTATATAAGAAAAAAAATGCTTATTTTTGCACAACTTTATGGAGGTTTTTGAAAAAATCCCTAAAAGCAATTGAAAAGAAACAAATAATTAATAACAATAAATAGAAATGCAAAACAAAGGAATTGTAATTTGTGTAGCCGTCTTACTGACCCTCGCAAGTATCTTCTATTTGTCATTCTCGTTTGCCACACGTTACTATGACAGCGAGGCTGCAAAGATTAAAGATCCTATTGCTCAGCAGGATTATAAGGATTCTGTTAAGTACTTAGGTGTTTATTCTTACCAGAACTGCTTGGAGACTCAGATTGGTCTTGGACTTGACCTTAAGGGCGGTATGAATGTAATTCTTGAGATTTCTGTACCTGATGTACTTGAAAACCTTGCCGATCATAAGACCGACGCTGGTTTTACCAATGCCATGAAGGAAGCTAGAGCTCAGGAAGAAGCTAACGGTGGTGACTTCGTGTCACTTTTCATTAACGCTTATCATAAGAGCGCACCAGGTCATAAACTCGCAGAAGTGTTCGCTACCCAGCAGTTGCAGGGCAAGGTTTCTCCTCAGAGCAGCGACGCAGAGGTAGAGAAGGCTATCCGCGCTTCTGTACAGGATGCTATCGACAACTCTTTCAACGTTGTCCGCACCCGTATCGATAAGTTTGGTGTTGTACAGCCTAACATCCAGAAGTTGGAAGGTCAGCAGGGCCGTATCATGGTAGAAATGCCAGGTATCAGCCAGCCAGAGCGTATGCGTAAGATGCTCCAGGGTAGTGCTAACCTTGAGTTCTGGGAGACATACAACTCAGAGGAAATCGCTCCTTATCTCCAGCAGCTTGATACCCGTATCGCAAATGGTGATAATGGTGAGGAGAAGAACGATACAGTTGCAGCAGATTCTGCAGCAGCTAAGAAGGAAGTTGCTAAGGCTGAGCCTAAGAAGGCTGAGGCTAAGTTCTCTATCAAGAAGAAGGACGATGCTGCAAGCAAGGTAGGCGAGGATGCTCAGAATGCTGCTGCTATCAAGGCTCACCCATTGTTGGCTCGTTTGCAGCTCGGTGGTGGTTTGAGCACTGTTGGTTATGCTAGCGTTCGCGATACTGCTGCCATCAACAAGATTATCTACTCTGCTGTGGCTAAGCGCGTTTTGCCATCAGACTTGCGTCTGCTTTGGAGTGCTAAGCCAGCTGATAACCTGAAGGTTAAGAATATCTTTGAGCTTCACGCCTTGAAGGTTACTACCACTACAGGTCGTGCTCCACTGGAGGGTGATGTAATTACCGATGCTAAGGACGAGTTCGACCAGATGGGTTCACCTGTTGTTAGCATGAAGATGAATACTGAGGGCGCACGTAAGTGGGCTCAGATGACCAAGGCTAACGTAGGTAAGGCTATTGCTATCGTTCTGGATGGCGTAGTTTACTCTGCTCCTCGTGTAAACGGCGAGATTGATGGTGGTAGCTCTCAGATTTCCGGTAACTTCACTATCGAGGATACCAAGGACTTGGCTAACACATTGAAGTCTGGTCGTATGCCAGCTCCTGCACGTATCGTTCAGGAGGAGGTTGTAGGTCCTACACTCGGTGCACAGTCTATCCAGATGGGTATTGTATCATTCGTTGTAGCTTTCGTACTCCTGATGGTTTACATGGTGATGATGTACAATGTCATTCCTGGTATGATGGCTAACCTGGCTTTGCTCGTCAACGTATTCTTCACGTTGGGTATTCTGACGTCCTTCCAGGCAGCTCTGACGTTACCAGGTCTTGCCGGTATGGTCTTGTCTCTGGGTACTGCCGTGGATGCCAACGTGCTTATATATGAACGTATCAAGGAGGAGCTCCGCTCCGGTAAGGGTATGAAACAGGCTGTAGCTGCCGGTTATGGCAACGCTTTCTCTGCTATCTTCGACTCTAACTTGACATCTTTGATTACTGGTGTTATCCTGTTGACTACCGGTACAGGTCCTATCCGTGGTTTCGCTACTACATGGATCATCGGTATCGTAGTTTCATTCTTCACTGCTGTGTTCCTGACTCGTCTGGTTTACGATTATAAGTTGAACCACGATAAGTGGATGCACTGCAAGTTTGATACTCCAGTTTCTCACAACCTGATGCAGGGCAAGAAGTATAAGTTCATGTCTATGTACAAGACTACCTTCACCGTTGCCATCGTAGCAGCTGTGGTATTCATCGGTAGCTTCTTTGTTCGTGGCTTGAGTAAGAGTATCGACTTTACTGGTGGTCGTAACTATGTAGTACAGTTCGAGAATCCTGTAGAGCCTGAGCAGATTCGTACCGTTCTTGGTGATGCATTCGTTAATGCAGACGGCACCAAGGCAACTACTGGCGCTATCGCTATCGGTACAGACGGTAAGACTATCCGTGTATCTACCAACTATATGATTGAGAGCAACAGTCCAACTGTTGACGATGAGGCTGAGACTATCCTTTACAATGCCTTGAAGAAGGCTAACCTGGTATCTCAGAAGAGTGTTGAGGCATTCAAGAACCCAGATGTTCGTCAGGGTGGTTCTATCATCAGTAGTACAAAGGTAGGTCCTTCTGTAGCTAAGGATATCACTATGGGTGCTATCTATAGTGTGCTCTTCGCATTGATTGCTATCTTCCTCTACATCCTGATACGTTTCCGCAACGTGGCCTTCTCTGTAGGTTCTACTGTAGCTTTGGCATTTGATGCCTTGACAGTAATCGGTTTCTACTCACTCCTGTGGGGTCTCGTTCCATTCTCATTGGAGATTGACCAGACCTTCATCGGTGCTATCCTGACCGTGGTAGGTTACTCTATCAACGATAAGGTGGTTGTGTTCGACCGTATCCGTGAGAACTTGAAGTTGCATCCTAAGGGCGACCGTCAGCAGCTCTTCAATGCATCTATCAATGAGACATTGGCTCGTACCATCAATACATCTACATCTACATTGCTCGTGTTGCTCTGTATCTTCATCCTCGGTGGTGACAGCATCCGCAGCTTCTCATTCGCAATGATCCTGGGTGTTGTATTCGGTACATTGTCATCTATCTTCATTGCATCTCCAATGGCTTACATCGTTCTTGGTCGTAAGATTAAGGAAGAGCCAGCTGAGGAGGTTGCAGAAGTTAAGTAATCAGAAACTCTTCATTCTTTCTCTGTCTGATGTATGTCGGATAGAGAAAGATACTGGAAAGAATATAAAAATAATAAAGGTCGCTTCCTGATTGTCAGGAGCGACCTTTATTGTTTTATCATCTCTGGAATGATAAGGAAAGTACGTGGTCCCACCGAGAATCGAACTCGGATCAAAGGTTTAGGAAACCTCCGTTCTATCCGTTAAACTATAGGACCATTGTAAACCGACTGCAAAGATACATCAAATCGTTGACAATACAAAATAAAATGTTATGTTTTTCACTCTCATCTTATCAAGTTTCCTCACTTTTGTGGAGTTGAACTGCGAAAACCTCTTCGATACGAAGCATGATTCGCTGAAGAATGACTATGAATTCCTGCCACAGAGCAGTTACAAGTGGACGCCTTATCGCTATTGGCGCAAGCTGGCAAATCTTTCCAAGACTATAGTAGCTTTGGGTTATGAAGATTTGTCGCTTGTTGGTACCGCCTCCCCAGATAATCCTTCAAGACCCTCGGAGAAGTCCTGGCATGTTCCCGATTTTGTGGCGCTTTGCGAAGTGGAGAACGATAGTGTGCTGTTTGATTTAACCCGGCGTTCAGCTCTTCGCGGTGTGAATTATGATTATGTGATGACCGATTCGCCTGATGAACGAGGCATAGATGTGGCTTTACTTTATCAGCCATCTTCTTTTGCGCTTATACAGTTCCGGTCTATCCGCATCAAGCCGCTGCCTGATACTCGCCCTACGAGAGATATTCTCTACGCTTCGGGGCGGATTATGAATGATGATACGCTTCATGTCTTTGTATTGCATGCGCCTAGCCGGCGTGGCGGCGAACAGGTTTCGCGTCCCTACCGCCTGCAGGTAGCCAGCCAGTTGGCTTCTGCTGTAGATTCTATCTATGCGCTCAATGATAGTGCAAGGATTATCGTAGCCGGCGATTTCAACGATTATTCCGATTCTCCGGCTCTTCGTTATCTTTATCAGCATCACCTTATTAATATATCTGTTGGCGTCAAAGGCTCTCATGGTGCCAAGGCTACTTATCGCTGGCATGGAGATTGGCGAAGCCTTGACCAGATACTCTTCAGTCCTTCGCTTTCCCGGCTTAAGATGAGTTGTCAGATAGGAGATTTGCCATTTCTCTTAGAAGATGATGAGAAATATGGCGGAAAGAAACCTTTCCGCACCTATCTCGGTCCACGATATTTGGGTGGATACAGCGATCATCTTCCGCTTGTTGCCAAGTTTAAGATAGAGGGTGGATATGAATAAAAAAACAGGTATGCTCAGATTTTTACTGAACATACCTGTTTGTATATTAGTGAGATTTTTTCTCTTCTGCCTGATTATCCGTAGATAACATTACCGTTCTCATCCTCATAAGGAGCCATATCCTTAGCATACTGGTTCATGGCACGGAGGCTCATACCCATTGATGAGAAACCACCATCGTGGAAGAGGTTCTGCATAGTTACCTTGCGGGTGAAGTCAGAGAACATCATCACGCAGTAGTTAGCGCAATCCTCTGCTACGGCGTTTCCGAGTGGAGACATCTTGTCGGCGAAGTCCATCATGTTCTCGATATCCTTGATACCCTTACCTGCTGTTGTAGCTGTAGGGCTCTGAGAGATGGTGTTGATACGCACGTGCTTCTCACGACCATAGATGTAACCGAAGCTGCGGGCGATACTTTCGAGCATGCTCTTGGCATCAGCCATATCGTTGTAACCGAAGAATGTACGCTGAGAAGCTACGTATGTGAGAGCTACTACAGAACCCCACTCGTTGATAGCATCCAACTTCTTGGCTACCTGCAACATCTTGTGGAAAGAGATAGCAGAGATGTCCAATGTCTTGTTCAGGAAGTTGTAGTCGAGGTCATCGTATGTACGATGCTTGCGAACGTTAGGGCTCATAGCTACAGAGTGGAGCACGAAGTCGATTTTGCCACCGAGTTTCTCCTGAGCCTCTGTGAATACCTTTTCCAAGTCTTCTACGCTAGTCGCATCAGCTGCGATGATAGGAGCGTTGATCTGTTCAGCGAGCTTATCCAGCGTACCCATACGCAAAGCCATAGCTGTATTACTAAGTGCGATAGTAGCACCCTCTTCAGCAGCCTTTACAGCTACTTTCCAAGCGATTGATTCCTCATTGAGTGCACCGAAGATGATGCCACGCTTGCCTTTTAACAAATTGTGAGTCATTGTTATCTTAATACTTTTGTTTATACTAACGACAATCCCCTACATATATCATTCTCTCTATATATAATAAGGTGTAAAACCACTTTGTTTTGTTCTAGTCGTTGAAATCGTGCGCAAAATTACGAAAAATGTGCAATATACCCAAATTTTTTAACTAAAAAGTGCCGTAAACGTTTTCTTTTTTGTGGTATGTCAAGTATTTCGCTCCCTGCAGTCAGTATGATATTCTATTTATTCTTTGCAGATAATAAGCCTGAAACAGATATATCTTATGCTTATAGATAACGTATCTGTTGGTCTGCGGAATTAGATTTGTAGGGTTCCTGACATATGCCAACAATGTTCCTGACATATGTCAACAATGTTCCTGACATATGCCAAACGAGTTATTGACATATGTCAGCAACCTTGCTGGCATATGTCGTCAACCGAACGGAACTAATTGTTAGAACCGATAAATCGTAGAACTGTGACTATTTAATCTATTTGTTCTACGTATTTAAGCAATACGTCTTACCCGGCAGATGCCGGTATAGATAACTTAAGAACCTTCTTATTTCTGTTCTTACAAATTATAGCCTTATTGCTGCAAAAATATCCTTTTTGTTGCAATATGACAAGGTAGAAGTGTTAAAAACAGACTTTTTTATGTGCGTTATTAAATTTTTCTTTCAAAATATTTGCAAATATCCGAAAAAAAATCTAATTTTGCAGCCGATTATTATAAATTTATAAATTATTATCTAATAAAGAGAGAGATTATGTTTAAAAGAATCGCTTTATTTGTGGGGGGGGCAATTCTCAGTTGTGGAGTAGCCTTTGCCCAAACATCTGTTACCGGTAAGGTAGTAGCTTCTGAGGATGGTGAGCCTGTTATTGGCGCATCAATCAAAGTAGCTGGTACTAATACGGGTACTGTTACGGATGTCGATGGAAACTTCAGTTTGAATGTTCCAGCCGGCTCCAAGTTGGAGATTACCTATATAGGTATGAATCCACAAACTGTTAAAGCAAGTTCTAACATGAAGATTGCTTTGACTTCTGATAACAAAACCCTGGACGAGGTGATTGTTACAGGTTATGGTAACTTTAAGAAATCCTCATTTACAGGTGCTGCTGCTTCCATGTCAACAGCTAAGTTGAGTGATGTTCCTTCACTTTCTGTTGAAGATAAGCTTTCTGGTAATATCCCAGGAGTTTCTATTTCTTCTTTCTCTGGCCAGCCAGGTGCAATGAACTATATCCGTATTCGTGGTATGGGTTCTATCAATGCAGGTAACGATCCATTGATTGTGATTGATGGTACTCCAATGAACTCTGGTAACTTGAGTGGTTTCAATGATGCTGAGTCTGGTAATGGTTACAATGGTTCTGGTACCAATGCGCTTTCTACATTGAATAGCAATGACATCGAGTCTATCACAGTTATCAAGGATGCAGCCGCTGCTTCATTGTATGGTTCTCGTGCAGCCAATGGTGTGCTTGTCATTACAACCAAGAGTGGTAGTGCAGGTAAGACCCAGGTTGATTTCCGCAGCGACTGGGGTTTCTCTAATATGGCCATCAACTACCGCCCAACTTTGAGTGGTGATGATCGTCGTGCCTTGATTTATCAAGGTTTGAAAAACTATGCTTTTGATAATATTGATGGTACTACTGATGCCTCTGCTGCGGCTTTTGCCGATCAAAATATTGATGATTATGCAGCAAAACCAGAGAATGGTTGGGCAAACTGGCGTGATGCGCTTTTCAAAAATGGTTCAAATCAGAACTATCAGGCAAGTGTAAATGGTGGTAATGATAAGACTAAGTTCTATGCTTCTTTGTCTTATGCTAAGCAGAATGGTATTGTAGAACGTTCTGGTTTGGAGCGTATGACAGGTAACTTCAACGTAAGCCATCGCTTCGGTAAGTTCAAGTTGGATGCTAGTTCTTTGATTTCATCTATGCATCAGAACTCTGCCATGGATGGTGGCGCTTCTTTTGCTGGTGCCATCTCAAGTGCAGTATGGTTCCTCGGCCCTTCTAATGCTATCTATGACAAGAATGGTAATTTGCTGACAAAGACAGATGGCGCTTATAACAATGGTTATAACCCTATTTATGAGAACCAGCACATGTCAGATAAAACCAATACGACACGTTCTTACAGCACCTTGGCTCTCGAATGGAACATTTGGGATAACTTGAAGTTGCGTGAGAAGGTAGCTTACGACTACATCAACTCTACCGAGGATGTGCTTTGGGACAAATTCTGTGGTAATGGTTCTGGCTCAAATGGTGTGATGCAGCGTACTTACAATGAGTGGACAACCATGAACACTCAGACACAGTTGACATACAATAAGTCTTTTGGTGCCCACAATGTGGATGCTTTGCTTGGTTTCGAGACAGAGGCATGGCATAACAACAACTCATACGCTTCTGGTACAGACTACCCTGGCAACTTGTATGAGTTCGCTAACTCTGGCGATACCTCTATGCAGAGTTACAAGTATGACTCAAAGATGACTTCTTTCTTGGGTCGTGTCAACTACAACTATAACGATTTGTATTATGCTGGTGTAAGCTATCGTCGTGATGGTAGTTCTCGTATGGCACGTGAGAATCGTTGGGGTTCGTTCTGGTCTGTATCTGGTGCTTGGCGCTTTGGTACAGAAAAGTTCATGGATTCTATCAAGGATATATTGAGCGATGGTAAGATTCGTGTATCTTATGGTGTGAACGGAACTCTTCCATCTGGCTTGTATAGTTACATGAACCTTTATAAGTATGGTGAGTACTACAATGGTAGCAATGGTATGGGTATCATTGGTGTAGCCAACAAGGACTTGAAGTGGGAGCAGAACAAGGCTTGGAACTTTGGTCTTGACTTGACATTCCTCAACCGTATCTCTGTAACATTGGATTACTACGTTCGTAATACATCCAATTTGATTATGAACCGTCCTATCTCTATGATTCCAGGTTACTATGATGATTCTTCTCTGTTGGCTACCATGGCTCAGAATGTAGGTTCTATGCGTAACCAAGGTATTGAGGTGACCATTTCTTCTACCAACATTCAGAAGAAGGACTTCCTTTGGACTACTTCTCTGAACTTTGGTCATAACTCCAACAAGGTAACAGAGTTGACAGGTGATGATGACAAGATTATCAGCGGTGCCATGATTCATCAGGTAGGTAAGCCTTACTATTCTTACTATATGTATGAGTATGCAGGTGTTGACCCTGAGACAGGTTTGGAGAGCTATTACATCAATGATGGAACTGAGAATGCTCGCAAGACCACTACTAATGTAGCTGAGGCAAACAAGACTATTGTTGGTCATCATGAGCCAGCACTTGAGGGTGGTTTGTCTAACTTCATCAAGTGGAAGTTTATCGACTTCAACTTTACTTTGACCTATAAGTTGGGCGGTGACTCTTACGATTATGCTACTTGGTTGCACGATAATGGTGGTACATACACCCTCTATGGAGCAATCCCTTCTTACTATAAGTTGGAGGATATGTGGCAGAAACCAGGCGATAATGCTAAGTTGCCTAAGTTCCAGGCTGGTTATGGTAAGCGTGTGTTGTCTTCTCGTTGGTTGATGCCTAACGATTATCTTCGCTTGAAGAACCTTACCTTAGGTTTCTCTGCACCAAAGGAGTGGATCAGCAACCTCGGCTTGAGCAAGGCTCGTGTATATTTCTCTGCCAACAACTTGTTGACCTGGAAGTCTAAGGATCTTTATGTTGATCCAGAGACACCAGCGGATGGCTTGTGTACATTCGAAATGCCAGCTTTGAGAACTTATACATTTGGTATCGAACTTAGTTTCTAATTTATAAAAGAACGAAATACAATGAAAGTATTAAAATCAATATATAAGGTAATGGGCTGCGCTATTTTGGCAGCCAGCCTGTCATCTTGCGTCAATGATTGGTTGGACGTAGCTCCTTCTGATGGTACAGATGCAGATGCAGCCTTGACCAGCAGTTCAGACTTGGCTGCTGCGAGAACGGGTATGTACAAGGCTTTGAAGGGAAACAGCAGCTTGGTAGATTACTATGGTCAGCAATTCTTTGTTTATGGTGATGTTCATGCAGGTGATGATTATCAGTATAATAATCTTGGTGGTTCTAACCGCGCTAGTTTTTACTATGACATGAACTACCAAACAGCATCTGAGTTTGTATCAAGTACTTCTTCCAGTAACGTAGCTTGGAAATCACCATATATTGTTATTGGCCGTGCTAATCGTATCATCGCTGCTGCAGAAGGTGGTGCTTTGAGCGATGCAGCAGAGGCTAAGGCTACTATTGACCAGTATGCGGCAGAGGCAAAGGTACTCCGTGCCCTTGCTCATTTTGACCTTGTTCGTATCTATGGTAAGCCATATACAGAGGATCAGGGTGCATCTCTTGGTGTACCATTGGTAACAGGAGTGCTGGAGTCTAATGCAAAACCTGCTCGTAGCACTGTTGCTGAGGTTTACACCCAAGTAGTGAAGGATTTGACTGAGGCTATCAGCTCTAATGCTCTTGCTACAGAGACAGAACCAGGTTATGTAAGCGTTTGGGGAGCAAAGGCAATCCTTTCTCGTGTTTATTTGAATATGGGTGATTATGCTAACGCCTTGTCTGTTGCTGAGGATATTATCAAGAATTCTGGCGCAGCGTTGTGGACTCGTGACCAATACTTCAAAGCATGGGATGCTTCAACTCCTAATGAAAGTGAGTTCTTGTTCCGTCTCAATGTGGCAGGTTCTACAGACAACAATGACTTGAATGGTATCGGTAACCTCCAGCAGCGTGATGGCTACAAGGAAATGGTTGCTACTAAGAAGTTTGTTGACATGCTTACTTCAGACCCAAAAGATGTTCGTAACGATATGTTCTTGCCTGCAACTGCACCCAAAGAGGTGGCAACTTATGGTACCAACAAGGTATTTCTGAACAAGTTGCGTGGTCAAGGTGATAATCTTCGTAATGTTACTATCGTTCCAATTATCCGTCTTTCTGAGGTTTACTTGACAGCTGCAGAGTGTGCATTTAGAAAAAATGACAAGACTAAGGCTGTAGAGTATCTGAATGATTTGGTAAAGAACCGTACCACAACAGAGGCTTCTTTGGCAACAGTGGATAACATCACACTTGAGCGTATCTTGATTGAGCGTCGTAAGGAGTTGATTGGCGAGGGACAGCGTTACTTTGATGCTTTGCGTAATAACGAGACTATCACCCGTTATACAAGTGAAGCTGATAAGGGTTGGCACAAGACATTGAGCAAGGAAGCTCAGTCTTTCGACCGTGATTACTTCAAGGCTATTGCTGCCATTCCGCAGGCAGAGATCAACGCCAACCCTAACATCAAGCAGAATACGGGTTACGGTGAGTAATCGCTGTTAATGGAATATTTTAATAAGATAATATTTTTAATCAAGATATAGGAATGCCATGAGTGGCATTTTCTATAAATCTCTCGGGAGAGGCTGGCTGTGAAGCTCGCCTCTCTTTTTTTGTCTTTTTATTTGCGTATCTGATATTTTATTCGTAACTTCGCACCGTCTAAAGTAATATGGCTATGGAAGAGATAAGAAAATACCCAGTAGGAATGCAAACTTTCTCTGATATACGAGAGGGTAATTATGTGTACGTAGATAAGACAAGGTATATTGTCGATTTCTTGCGTAATGGTTCTAAATATGTGTTTCTGAGTCGTCCAAGACGATTCGGTAAGTCGCTTTTTGTCTCTACGCTCCAGGCATATTATGAGGGCAGGAAGGAACTGTTTGATGGTTTGGCACTTGGCGAATATGAGAAAGAATGGGTGAAACGTCCTGTTCTTCACTTCGACATGAGTACTGCCAAAAATCAGACACCCGAAGGGTTAGAAGAGATGCTGGGCTACATGCTTTCAGAATATGAGCAGGTCTATGGACGTGACGAATTGGCGGTGCAGCCGAGCCAGCGTTTGCAGTCTTTGGTAAAGCGTGCCTATAAGAAGACGGATCAAAAGGTGGTTGTTTTGATAGACGAATATGATGCTCCTCTCTTGGATGTCGTGCATGAGAAGGAAAGTTTGATGCCATTGCGCTTGGTTATGAGGAAGTTCTATAGCCCATTGAAATATCTCGACCCTTGGCTGGAATTTACCTTTATCACGGGTATCACCAAGTTCTCTCAGTTGAGTATCTTTAGCGAGATCAATAATTTGGATAATATCAGCATGTTCGATCAGTATTCTGCTATCTGTGGTATCAGCAAGACAGAACTACTGACGGCGATGAAGCCTGATGTTGAGTTGCTAGCCAAGTCTTTGGGAAAAACTTTTGATGAAACGGTTGCCGAGTTGAGTTCATATTATGATGGTTATCATTTCAGTAAAAAATCAGAAGATGTGTTTAATCCGTTTAGTCTGGTTAAAGCGTTGAGAAGTAAGGAAATAGCAGCTTATTGGTTTAGTTCAGGTACTCCTGCATACATTATCAACACTTTACGCAAACATCATGTGGGGGTGATGGATATAGAACAGAAATCCGTAGGGGTGGATGATTTCGATGTCTCTCCTGAGCAGATGACTTCTGCTTTACCATTGCTTTATCAGAGTGGGTATCTCACCATCAAGAAGTATAACCCTATCTTGCAGAGCTATCAGCTGGATTATCCAAACAAGGAAGTGCGTGTAGGAATGGTTCGTTCCTTGGCTCCTAACTATCTCTCTCCTATAGCGTTGAACAATAATAGTTTCATCTTCGACTTTTTGGAGCAACTATATAACAATAATATGGATGGTGCTTTGCAGAAAATGCAGGCTTATCTCGCCAGTATCTCCAATCGACTTGCCAACAAGAACGAGAAGGACTTCCAAACGGTCTTTTATCTCATTTTTAATTTGATGGGTGCTTACATCTTGGTGGAGGAGGATAGTGCAATAGGCAGAGCAGATGCCGTTCTTCACATGCCGGATACAATCTATGTGATGGAATTGAAGTTTGATAAGACGGCTGAGGAAGCTTTGAAACAGATTGATGACAAAGGCTATCTCATTCCTTATTCAGCTGACGGCAAACGAATGGTAAAAGTAGGAATCAACTACGACAGCCAGAAGCGAACCATTGGTGAATGGAAGATAGCAGAAGGATAAATATAGCTTTTTGTTACTGTTTAAACGAGTGACATTGTATAACACTTTGCGAGAACAGGTCTTTCATGGAGAAAAATGACAGTAGGATGCAATATTATCCCTTGTTCCTTGTTATTATGATATACAAACTGTTGTGGAAATGAAAAAGAAAATAGTTATAATGATGGTGCTGCTGCTTACTGTTGTGGGAGCAAAGGCACAAGAAGTGGAGAATCCGGTAGGCAGATTCTCGGTAATTCCTCGTATAGGTGTAACTCTAGCTAACTGGAGCGGGTTGACTCTGGAAACTTTGGATGGAACCTCGCTAGAGTCTAAGTATCAGGCTGGATTCATGGGCGGCGCAGATGTGGAATATCGCATAAATAAGAGCCTGGGTATTACGCTGGGTGCTTATTATGCCCGACAGGGTATGCGTTTCCCTGACTGCGAGTTGACTGAGAATGCTGAAAAAGGGGAATATACAGGTATTAAGAATCATCATGTGGACCTCGATTATATCCAGGTACCGCTCATGCTGAAAGCCTATCTTGTAGAGGGTTTGTCGGTGAATGCAGGCGTTCAGGTGGGATTCCTTTGTGGCGACGGCAAGGTTAAAAGAGAGGAAACCGACCTTCAGAAGGACAAGAACGGGTCTATTATATACAAGGATATGCAGGAAACCGAAGCTCTTTGGCCTGCCAAGAAGGTGGATGTAGCCATTCCTCTGGGCTTGAGTTATGAATATATGAACGTGATTCTGGATGCCCGTTACAACGTGAGCCTGACGAAGGCTAGCAAGGGTGATTGGGATAACTGTAAGAACAAGGCTCTGACCTTTACCGTGGGTTATCGTTTTACATTATAAAAGAATATTTGGATAGAAATAAGAAAAGCCTCAAATCCGCAAAGGATTTGAGGCTTTTACCTTATCTGTTAATCTGATGATTCTATGGTTCTTTATCCAACCTGGCTTCCTGGCTTAACCTTGCCAAGGAGAGAAGTTACGTTCAATGAGCCATCGAAGTTGACAGCACTCAGAATCATACCCTGACTCTCGATGCCCATCATCTTGCGAGGAGCAAAGTTGGCTACGAACAATACGTCCTTGCCGATCAGCTGCTCTGGCTCGTAGTAGGCTGCGATACCTGAGCAGATGGTACGCTCTACGCCAGAACCATCGTCGATGGTGAACTTCAGGAGTTTCTTAGACTTCTTTACCTTCTCGCAGTTCAGAATGTGACCTACGCGGATATCGAGTTTCTCGAAATCATCAAAGCTAACCTCTGGCTTGATAGGAGCAGCCTGGTAAGAAGCCTCCTCGTTAGCCTTCTTGGTGTCAGCAAGCTTCTGGAGCTGTCTTTCGATAACCTCATCCTCAATCTTCTCGAAGAGCAATTCTGGCTCACCGAGCTGGGTACCAGCCTTGAGCAAATCTGTGCTGCCGAGCTGAGTCCACTCGAAGTTAGGCATATTGATCATCTTGCGGAGTTTCTCAGAAGAGAATGGCAAGAATGGCTCGAAGGCGATAGCGAGGTTGGCAACCAACTGCAGGGAGATGTTCAGGATGGTCTCCACACGCTTAGGATCGGTCTTCCAAACCTTCCAAGGCTCACACTCTGTGATGTATCTGTTACCGATACGAGCCAGGTTCATAGCCTCTTTCTGAGCCTCGCGGAACTTGAATACGTTGAGATACTGCTCTACCTTCTCCTTCACGTCCTTAAACTCAGCGATAGCCTTCTCATCTACCTCCTGCAATTCACCACAGGCAGGAACTACGCCGCCCCAATACTTCTTGGTGAGCTGGAGGGCACGGTTTACGAAGTTACCGTAAACGGCAACCAACTCAGAGTTGTTGCGCTCCTGGAAATCCTTCCAAGTAAAGTTGTTGTCCTTGGTCTCAGGTGCATTGGCTGTCAAAACATAGCGCAATACATCCTGCTTGCCTGGCAAATCTACGAGATACTCGTGCAACCATACTGCCCAGTTGCGGGATGTTGAAATCTTATCGTCCTCCAGGTTCAGGAATTCGTTGGCTGGTACGTTGTCTGGCAAGATATAGTCGCCGTGAGCCTTCAGCATAGTAGGGAAGATGATGCAGTGGAACACGATATTGTCCTTACCGATGAAGTGAACAAGACGAGTTTCAGGATCCTGCCACCACTTCTGCCATGTTCCCCACTTTTCTGGATGAGCATCGCAGAGTTCCTTGGTATTAGAAATGTAGCCGATAGGTGCATCGAACCAAACGTAGAGCACCTTTCCATCTGCACCCTCTACTGGAACAGGAATACCCCAATCCAAGTCGCGTGTCATCGCACGTGGCTGAAGATCCATATCCAACCAGCTCTTGCATTGGCCGTAAACATTGGTACGCCACTCTTTGTGGCCTTCCAGAATCCACTTCTTCAACCAATCCTGATACTTGTTCAATGGGAGATACCAGTTCTTGGTAGGCTTCTTAACGAGACCATGACCAGGGTTGTTCTTGTTGGTAGGGTTGATGAGTTCCTCAGGAGAGAGGGTAGCACCACATTTCTCGCATTGGTCGCCATAAGCACCTTCAGCACCGCAGCGAGGGCAAGTACCTACGATATTACGGTCGGTAAGGAATTCGCCTGTTACCTCGTCGCAGAACTGCTCCTCTACCTTTTCTTCCAATACGCCCTTGTCATAGAGTGTGCGGAAGAAGTCTGAAGCAAACTTATTGTGAGTTGGCGAAGTGGTACGGCTGTAAATATCAAAAGAGATACCGAAGTCCTCGAAACTCTTCTTGATGAGGTTATGATAGCGGTCAACCACCTCCTGTACGGTAATTCCTTCTTTCTTGGCACGGATAGTAACAGGTACACCATGCTCATCGCTACCGCCGATGAAGACAACATCTTGCTTCTTGAGGCGGAGATAGCGAACATAGATATCGGCTGGCACGTATACACCTGCCAGGTGACCGATGTGCACACCACCGTTGGCATAAGGCAAAGCCGCAGTCACGGTAGTACGTTTAAAGTTCTTTTGTTCCATATTAGCTAATATATTTTTGTTATTTGGCTGCAAAATTACAAAAAATGTTGGAGATAAGAAAGGATTCTCGTCGCTTTTTCTTACTTTTATATGTAATAAGGTGTAAAAAAGCAGGGTTCTTTAGTTTTTTATGGTAAGGGAAAGGGGAGGACTGGATACGAAAAAAGGCTCTTCGCATCTCTGCAAGAGCCTCCCATCTTGTACATTTCCCTCAGACTCCTCCCTGATAGGACTGTACCTAATTATTATCATTTACTTTTTCTAAGAACTTATTCGTTCTGACAACTTATGTTGTTGACCTTTTACAATCTAATTACCTTAGTATGTAGAAAACTTCCTCCTTATATATTTTTATCTATAGAGAGATTTCTTACATTACGTTCATATAGGCGATAACGGCCAACTCTGCAAGAAGAATTACGAAACCAATCTTCTTTACTGCGTTTGTAATTTTAAAAATGCAATCCATAATCTTAATAGTTTTGTTGTTAATAATTAAACTAGCGTTGTGCTAGCTTTCTTTTTACGTTTGCAAAGGTAATGCATTTTTTTATCCTATATGGGGTAATTTTTATTAGAATTAGTGATTTTCGTAAATTTAAAAGCTAATTTAAATCAAATATTCCACCCTAGAGAACAGAATTTACCCTTTATTGGATGATTTTAGTATTCGTCTTTGTCCGATTTTAATAGTGTTTTTGTGTTTATGGGGTAATATTTTTGTAGTAACAAAAGAAAATAGCCATTCTAAAACAGATTTGTAATTGTTCTAGAATGGCTATTCTTCTATTTTTCTCCCTTTTTCCCTTTATAAATCCAACTTTTTAGAGCGAATGATAGGAAAAAACGGATTTTTATCCTTTTACATATATCTTCTTTGTCCTCTTTCTGCCCAATCGCCTCTGTCGAGGGTTCTGTATCCCACGGCTTCTGCTATATGGTCAGGCTTAATCTGTTCACTTCCTGCCAAATCAGCAATGGTTCGTGCCACTTTCAGGATTCTGTTGTAAGCTCTTGCTGACAACGAAAGCTTCTCCATTGCCATTCGGAGCAGTTCGATACCTTGTTCGTCGGGTTCGGCAAACTGATGAATCATTCTTTCGGTCATCTGGGCGTTGCAATGGATGCCTTTATAATCTTTGAATCTTTCGGCTTGAACTTCTCTTGCCTTGATGACTCTTTCTCTGATCTTGGCACTTGGCTCACCTGGTGCTGCCTTCGAAATATCCTGAAAAGGAACAGGACTAATCTCACATTGGATGTCGATGCGGTCGAGTAACGGACCCGAAATCTTGTTCATGTATCTTTGAATCTGGCCTGGCGTGCAGACACAACGATGTGTCGGATCACCATAATATCCGCATGGACAAGGGTTCATACTTGCCACAAACATGAATGAACATGGATAATCTGTAGAATATTTCGCTCTGCTGATGTTGATGTGGCGGTCTTCCAATGGCTGGCGGAGTACTTCCAGAGTGGTTTTATTGAACTCCGGAAGTTCATCGCAGAACAGAACGCCATTATGGGCGAGCGATATTTCTCCCGGTTGTGGCGATGTTCCACCGCCTACCAGAGCCACTTGAGAGATGGTATGGTGAGGAGACCGGAACGGGCGTTGGGAAATGAGTGATACATTCTTGCCCAGTTTGCCTGCAATGGAGTGAATCTGTGTTGTTTCCAGACTCTCAGAGAGCGTGAGAGGGGGGAGGATGGACGGCAAACGTTTTGCCATCATCGACTTTCCGGAACCTGGAGGACCTACCATAATCAGGTTGTGTCCACCAGCCGCAGCCACTTCGAGCGCTCTTTTCACGTTTTCCTGACCGCGAACATCGGCATAATCGTATTCACAATGTGTCTGGTTTTCGTAGAATTCCTTGCGGGTGTCAACAATGGTAGGAGAAGGATTGCTTCTGTCGCTCATGAATTGTATGACTTCGAAAAGCGTTTTCATGCCGTAAACCTCAAGATTGTTTACGACAGCCGCTTCCCGAGCGTTCTGTTCCGGCACAATCAGTCCCTTAAAGTGCTCTGCTCTGGCTCTGATAGCTATCGGCAGGGCACCTTTGATAGGCTGGAGCGTACCGTCAAGGCTCAACTCGCCTACCATCATGTACTCTTTCAGATGATCTTCGGGAATGTTGTTGTTGGCGCCTAGAAGTCCGATTGCAAGCGGCAAGTCGAAACTGCTGCCCTCTTTCCTGAGGTCAGCTGGAGCCAGATTGATGGTGATGTCGGCTATCGGAAATTTGAAGCCGCTATACTGGAGAGCTGCTGAAATTCGGTTACGGCTCTCTTTGACCGCCTCGTCGCCTAAGCCTGTGAGGTGGTACATGACGCCTCTGTTGAGGCTTACTTCTACGGTTACAGTAGTTACTTCTAGTCCGTTAACTGCTGCACAATATGTCTTTACTAACATATAGGCGTGCTTTTTATGGGTTCTTGACTAGCTCGAAAGTATTTATTTTAGCAGTTGGTCGAGCTTATTGTAAAGCTCTTGCTTTTTCATGCCTCGGGCGATGATTTTACCATTTTGAAGTATGATGTTGTCAGGAAGGTTTTCCAATCCCAACTTCTTCAAGGTCTTGTCTTCCAGCATGTCGCCGTTGCAGATGATAGGGCATGCGATAGAGTCGCGCTTGATGTTGTTCTTGCATTCGCTCTTGCTGGCATCCAGACAGAAAGCCATCAGCTTAAGCTTGCCGTTCGATTTCTTCTGCCGGCTCTTCAGTTCGCGCTGCATGTCCTGGCTGTCATAGTTATAGGTAGCCCAGGTGTAGAGTACAGCAACCGTAGCGCTGCTCATTTCTGTACTAGAAACGAGTTTTCCGTTGATATCGTATGCTGTAAATGAAGGCAGGGTTGCACCGGTGCCTACATTCTTCATGGTTTCTGCCAACTGCTTCATCTTAGCCAACTGTCCGTTTTTAGGCTGTTCTTTCTCTACGATATTGATGAGTGAGAGCGCCTTGCGGTAATCTGGTTGTGTAGAAGTGATGAAGTATTTTCTGATCAGATAGATGCTGACCACAGAATTCGGATGTTCCCTGACGAAGTCTTCAGCATGCTTCTTAGCCTCAGGTGGCGTATCTTTCAGGATGCTCTGGCGGAATTTTGTCATCAGTTCGTTATCCTTGGTTCCGCTTACCTCCATTTCCTTAAGGTGCGAGGCATCTGCCTTGATTTCTACTGATTTGCCCGATTTTGCGAAGATAGGCTGCTCAGAGAAATTTGGGAAAACAAGCATAATGGTAAAATCTTCCTTACATTCGGTTTCGAAAGTGAAACGGCCGCCTTCTACCTTGATGGTGTCAACGCCTTCAAAGCCCCCGTCAGGACTATATACATAAAACTCGCCTTGATTCATGTTGAGAAATTTGCCTTCAAACTTGAAATGCCCACTGCTAACACCACATGATGTTAAGACCAGCGTAATGAATAAAATGAGGATGTAAGCAAATTTTTTCATAAGGAAAAACTTTAAGGTGCCGCGAGCGGGACTCGAACCCGCACAGCCATTACTGGCCAAGGGATTTTAAGTCCCTCGTGTCTACCAATTCCACCATTGCGGCATGGTAAACGTTAAGAGTTGAGCGGAAAACGGGACTCGGACCCGCGACCCCAACCTTGGCAAGGTTGTGCTCTACCAACTGAGCTATTTCCGCGTTATGTGGGTGCAAAGGTAATGCTATTTCTTTAAATCTCCAAACGATTTACATTTTTTAAGACAAGAAAGCGCCATTTTTTTCGCTTGCCCTCCGTTTCTGCTTAGTTTCCCACGTATATATCGGTTCCTTTGCCGTTGTAGGTTACTTGATATTTCATCAGCGCCTTGTCGTTTTTGCTCTTTCCGCCGCTTGTGATGGTTCCGTTTTCCAGGCTGTAGATGCGTTTACATTTGTCGCAAATTACCGATTGGCGGTTGCCGGTCCATTCCAGCGGATAGTTGGTTCCACCATATTGTTCCAGACAGTTGGGGCATTGGCGGTCCCAGGCTACATGTCCGCTGAAGTTGGATAATCCCATGATGAAGCCATTCTTCCTGGCATCTTTAGGGTCGTTGCCCGCTCCCAGATAAGTATAGTTGGCATAATTCTCCTTCGCTGTAGAGAGGATGATGGTTTCTGGCTGGTTTTTGCCATCGTTTAATGTAGAATAGATATTCCAGGCTCCATTTACCTTTTTGGCACTAACCATTGTGTAGACGCCCGTTCCGTTGAGGGCTGTTTCCAGACTTGTGCCCGGATGGTATTGCGACTTGAAGTAGAACTGGCAGGGATATTTGGTGCTGATGCTGTTTTCTGCATCGCACGAACAAAGTAAGAGCATAGCTATTCCTGCCATGCTCTTCACCTTATTATATATATATATCTTATTATATATGCTATTCTTCATGCAGAAACCTTTCAGTCTTTATTTCAGAAGATTCTTCTCGGCATTCTCCATGCGCTCGAAGTGGAACTCAGAGAGGGTCTGCTCCATCAGCGCCTGAACCTTGTCATTGCAGAGATTGCCGATGCTGCCTTCGTGAGTATGATGAATATCCTTGTTTGGCTTGAATTCGCCAGCCTCGATTTCCAGTCCTACCTTCTTGTAAGCATCGCGGAATGGCATTCCGTTGGCTGCAAGCTGGTTAACTTCTTCTACTGAGAACATAGGGTCGTAGCGAGGATCGTCAAGAATATGCTCGTTCACCTCCATCTTGTTGATGATGTAGGCAGCCATCTGCAGACAGTCCTTCAACTCGTCGAAGGCAGGGAGAAACACTTCCTTGATAATCTGGAGATCGCGGAAATAGCCTACTGGCAGGTTGTTCATGATGAGCATTACCTGCTGTGGAAGGCTCTGGAGCTTGTTGCTCTTGGCGCGAATCAACTCGAATACGTCTGGATTCTTCTTGTGTGGCATGATGCTCGAACCGGTGGTGCACTCCTTAGGCAATTTCACGAAACCGAAGTTCTGACAGTTGAACATGCAGGCGTCGAAAGCCATCTTTGCCAAAGTTCCTGCCACGGTAGCCATGGCGAAAGCCACGTTGCGTTCCATCTTTCCTCTGCCCATTTGTGCATAAACCACATTATAGTCCATGCTGTCGAAACCGAGAAGTTCGGTGGTCATGGTGCGGTTCAATGGGAATGAACTTCCATAGCCGGCAGCGCTACCCAATGGGTTGCGGTTGGTCATGCGGTAAGCAGCCTGAAGGAAGAGCATGTCATCGGCAAGTCCTTCAGCATAAGCGCCAAACCAGAGACCGAATGATGAAGGCATAGCCACCTGCAGATGGGTGTAGCCCGGCATCAGCACGTTCTTATACTGGTTGCTCTTCTGAATCAGCTCGTCGAAGAGAATCTTCACGGCGTCCACAATCTCCTTCAACTCATGACGGGTGAAGAGTTTGAGGTCTACGAGAACCTGGTCGTTGCGTGATCTGCCCGAATGAATCTTCTTGCCCATGTCGCCCAGTTTCTGTGTGAGCATCAGTTCTACCTGGGAATGAACGTCTTCCACGCCGTCTTCTATTACGAATTCGCCCTTGTCGGCGATGGCGTAGATGTTTTTCAGTTCGGCAAGGAGCTGGGTGAGTTCATCTTTCTCCAGGAGTCCGATGCTTTCGAGCATGGTGATGTGTGCCATACTGCCCAGCACGTCATACTTGGCGAGATAGAGGTCGAGTTCGCGGTCTCTTCCTACGGTGAATCTTTCAATTTCCTTGTTTACTTCGAAGTTCTTTTCCCAAAGTTTATGTGCCATAATTTCTTTATTTATTAATCCTGGTAAGGAATCATCGCAAGCGCATCAGCAATTTTTTCGATGCCTTCCTGCAATGGCTTCTTCACCATACCCTTGATAAACATGTTAAGTTCTGCCTTGATGGTGAGTTTCATTTTGCATGAGAACTCGCCGGTAGGGAGCAGCTGAATCCAGAAGTTGAAAGGAACAGGGCTGTTTTCTGTTTCAAACTTGATGGTCTTAGGCTCCTCGCGGTCGATGATGCGCATCTTGATTTCACCCACCATAGGTGCTGTGATAGAGATGCTGTCGCTATCAAACTTGAGGTCCTTCAGCTTTTCCATTTCCTTTCTCTTGTCCTCAGGAATCTGGTCTTTCACCTGCTCGAAGCGGTCTTTAAGCATCTGCAGGTTGTTCAGGTCGCTCAATGTACGGTAAACAGATTCCTGCTTGTGAGGAATCTGTTTGATATTACTTTCGAATGTACTTGTACTCATTATTGATGGGTCAGCTTGATTACTTCTTCCAGTTAGCTGGGTCCTTGCGCCACTCGTGGAGCAGCTCTACGTCTTCCTGCTTGATATAGCCAGTCTCCAGAGCCTCTGCCACTACGTGCTCATAGTCGGTCAAAGTAACCAGCTTTACGTTAGCATCAGCAAAAGCCTTCTCGGCGATAGGGAAACCATAGGTGTAGCTAGCTACCATGCCCACAATCTCGTTGCCGTTCTTGCGGAGAGCTTCTACTGCCTTGAGAGAGCTGCCGCCGGTAGAAATCAGGTCTTCTACTACCACAACCTTAGCCTTAGGGTCGAGCTGACCTTCGATGAGGTTCTGCATACCGTGATCCTTTGGTTTAGAACGAACGTATACGAAAGGCATGTTCAGTTCGTCAGCAACCAAAGCACCCTGCGCGATGGCACCAGTAGCTACTCCGGCTACAGCATCAGCCTCTGGGAACTGCTCCAGGATAGCGTGAACGAGCTCAAGCTTTACATAATTGCGGAGTTCTGGGAATGAGAGAGTCTTGCGGTTATCGCAATAGAATGGTGACTTCCAGCCAGAAGCCCATGTGAATGGATCATTAGGCTGCAACTTGATAGCCTTTACTTTCAATAACTTAGATGCGAATTCTTTCTTCAGTTTGTCCATAATCTTTAAAGGATTAAATTATTATTAATTATTTTGCAAAGGTACAATGATTTTTGCACACGGCGGCTATATTTAGGGTTAAAATGTTTTAACTCTCGGCAAAAAGGGCCTTTAGTCGTGTGCGAAACCTACTGTCAGCACGCTTATCTTCATCTTTCCGGCTGCTTTTATCAGGGTTTCCGCACAGGAGATGATGGTGGCGCCGGTTGTACATACGTCGTCGATGATGAGGATATGTTTGCCCTCAAGTTGCGTGATGGGGTGCTCGCCCTGCCCGTCATGATAGGTTGCTGCGGCTTCAAAAACCTGGCTCACGTTTTCCTGTCTTTCCTGCCGGTTCTTGTGGGTTTGGCTTTCGCTAAACTTTTTCCTTCTTACGGCATCCTTGATGATGGTCAGATGGGTGAGTTGCTGGATGCCTTTGGCGATGAGAAGGCTCTGGTTATAGCCGCGTTCTTTTTCTCGTTTTCGGGTGAGCGGGATGGGGATGATGGCGTCTATTCCGTCGAAGAACTGAATGCTTAACCCCTTCTTTGCCAGCATTCTGCCCAGATAGATTCCCATTTCAGGATGATGCATGTATTTCAGCTGGTAGACGGCTCTAGCCGATGTGGCATGGCTGATGTGATGGAAGAGAGCGCAGCAGCGTTCGATGGGAATCAGATGCCAGAAGAGTTTTGCCATCTCGTTGTCGTAGGGCTGTTTCCAGGTATCGGTTCCCGGCATGCGGAACAGACATTTTATGCATATCATCTCCTCCCCGCCAGCGAGCACATTTCCGCAGATGGCGCAGGTTCGGGGGAAGAATAAATCTAATATGTCTTTTAACAGGCTGGTACGCATGGCTTTACTCTTAATTTTGAGGTTTGGATATTGAACTTGATGCTTTGTTTTAGAATTCCTCTTCGAAATCGATGTCTCCCAGATCTTCTTCCTTCATCCGGTCGATGCATTTGTGGATAACCTCCATGCTGTATCCTCTTCCCAGGGCAAAGCGGATGAGTTTCATCGAGCGTTCATAGTCGTTCTTTGCCTTGATGGTTTTATATTTGTTTTTCATCAGGGGCAGGAGGGTTTCCATATACAGGTCGTCTTCTATCTCTTCGAAGATAGGGTCGGAGATGTCCTTCGGAATATGTTTCATCCACAGCGCCTGTTCCACCTTCCGGCGTCCCCACTTGTTGTATTTTATCTTGTCGTTGATAAAGAAGCGTGCGAAACGTTCGTCGTCGATGAATTTCTTCTCGGTCAGGAATTCCATGTTTCTGGCGATGGCATCTTCGGGCAGTTCCCACTTCTTCATCTTGTCGATCATCTCTTGCGAGCAATGTTCGGCTTGGGTGCAGAGGGTGGTGAGCTTCAGGAGCGCCTGCTGCTCGGTCATCGGCTTTTTATACTTTGAACTTTGAGATTTGAACATGATGATTTTACTTTGAACTTTGAGATTTGAACATTGAACTTTATGATTTGCCGGCTCGCATCATTCTCTGCTTTCCGAAGGCATCTTCCTTTGTATCAATAGCTTTAAAACCCAATCCTTCCAGCATTTCCCTTGTTTCTTTTTCGTAGATAGGATTGATTTCGAAGTATAATGCACCTCCGGATTTGAGGGCAGAAGAGGCATATTCGGCGATGGCTCTGTAGAATTTCAGAGGCTCTTCATCGGGCACGAAGAGGGCGATTCCGGGTTCGTGTTCCAACACATTCTTCTCCATATCCGCTTTCTCCTTTTCGCAGATATACGGGGGATTGCTCACGATGATGTTCCATCTTCCGGCATCCGATGTTTCCGCCAACTTCAGGGCATCCTGATATTCTATTTTTACGTTACCGGCATCCAGAAGCGCAACATTTCCCTGTGCTATCTTCAAGGCATCTTCCGAAATATCCCAACCCGTAACCTCCGAGCCGCCGATGTCCAGTCCCAGCGTAATGGCGATGCAGCCCGAACCCGTACAGATGTCCAGGATGCGGATGGTGTTTTCTTCCTTCTCTCCTTCCGTAATCCCTTTGTTTTCAGTCGCATCTTTTTCTATCCACTCGCAGAGTTCCGCCGTTTCGGGTCTCGGAATCAGCACGCCCGGCTCTACATGGAAGGTTCTTCCTGCAAAGTCAGCTTCGCCCAGAACATACTGTACAGGTTCGCCTTTTTGCAATCTTCTGATAATTTCTTCCAGTTTTCTTTCTTCATCTGCAGATAATTCATTAACTTTGCCGCAGATTATGTCGGTCAGCGTCATTCCGTACTTCACATCGAGCACGGTGCGGACGATAGCCTGTGCTTCGCCCGCCTCATATAGAGTGGTAATGGATTGCCAAAGTTGTTGATACGTTTTCATCTCTAAATCGTATATTATGATTTGATTTGAGAGCAAAGGTACGACATTTTATCGAAAAGTAAGTAAAAAACGAAGAAAAGTTTTAGATATGGAACAAAATAATGTTTCTTTTCAGAATGTGAAGACGGGCGAACCGTTGTCGCAAAAGGAAATAGACGAAATGTTTATGCGCCGCTGTCTGCAGCTGGCGAAAAACGGAAGAGAGAATGCCAAACCCAATCCGATGGTGGGAGCCGTTATCGTGAGTGGGGATGGCAGAATCATCGGCGAAGGCTATCATGTAAGATGCGGCGAAGGGCATGCTGAAGTCAACGCCTTTGCATCTGTTAAGCCCGAGGATGAGCATCTGTTAAGCCAAGCTACCATCTATGTGAGTCTCGAACCCTGCTCTCATTACGGCAAGACGCCGCCTTGCGCCGATTTGATAGTAAGAAAAGGAGTAAAGCGATGCGTTTGCGGCTGCGTAGATCCCTTTGCCAAGGTTCAGGGCCGCGGTATCCGCAAGATTCGTGAGGTAGGCATCGAAGTAACAGTAGGCGTTCTGGAGGCGGAATGTCTCGAACTCAACAAGCGCTTCATCACCTTTAACACCCATCAGCGTCCTTACATCATCCTAAAATGGGCGCAGACCGCGAATGGCTTTCTTGACAACGGGGGTAGGGGTATGGCTATTTCCTCGCCTTTCACCAAGATGCTCTCCCACAAGTTGCGTGCTGAGAACGATGCCATCCTCATAGGCCGCGTAACCGATGAGCGCGACCACAGTCAGCTCAACGTTAGAGATTGGAGCGGCAAGGACCCGATGCGCCTGGTCATCGACCGCCATCATCCTTGTTTCGAAGGTCTGGATTTCTCACGGGGCAAGACGGAAGTGTTGCAGCAAATCATGCAGTACTTATATAATAATAAGGTGCAGTCGCTGATAGTAGAGGGCGGCGCCATCACCCATCAGGCATTCCTCGATGCTGGACTTTGGGATGAAATCAGGGTAGAAACGTTGTTATCCACATTGGTGGAAAACTCCGTAACTTCAGGAACGCCAGCGCCTATGCTTCCTCATAACGTCCGGTTAATCAGCCACGAGGCGTATGATGGAAACGTTATCAACACCTATGAGCGCCAGTAGCTTTATAGGAGCAATAAAGCTAATCATAAAGTTCAAAGTTCAACATTCAAAGTTCAAAGTAAAGAAAATGAGTAACAGATTTACATCGCGTCTGAGCGATGATGACGATTTCAAGCGAGACGAACTGATACGTAAGATAGAGCATTCGGTAGAGCAGATGACGCTCTCAGAACTGGAAGCCCTGTCCTACGATATGTTTACCAAGGGCTATATGGAGGATTATTAGAAAATCCCCCATTATAGTCCTTGTGTTTAGGATGCCTTTTCCATCCCTTCTTATGTATCGCTATTTTGCTCGAAACGGGTCTTTTGATGTATTTTGCGCAGAATAGCCACTCTTTATTTTGCTCGAAACGATGTTTTTACCCCATTTCGAGCAAAATAGCGTGCGTTTATTTTGCTCGAAACGATATTTTTTGTATATTTGCAGCAAAATAAACGAAAGGATTATGGCACAGAAAATTATCGGAAGAAAGCAGGAGAGTAAGGAACTCCTGGATCTTTACCCTTAATTCCGCAACACTATAATTTAACTTTATTTGGCTCTTCGCAAATTTTGGTGCACATAGTGCTAAAGCTTAAGCGCAACCTTTTTCTCCAACAAGGTGATGGAGGCTCGTCCTGCCATAATTCGTTTTACTGTTTTTATCTTGCATACCGTTCCTTCAAGAATTCCATTGTTCCATTTGCTGGTAATGGAATTCTTGATGGCCTGGTAGTCGTCAAGCAAACCCATGGCAAACTTTTCTATTCCATCCACCCCACATCCAATGGCCATATTTATCCATTTGTATAGTCCCATTTTGTTCTCTCCACTCAATATCCCTTGAAATGTGGAGACAAAGTATTTCAAATCATACATGTTTTTTTGTTGCATGAAAATCTTGACAGATTCCGTCTTTGGTCTTGAATTAAAGTGTACAATTGCGTTCCAAAGATCATGCTCTTCCATTCGTATGCTTTCTTTTGATAGAAATTTCCTCATTCTTTCTTTGTACTCCCCATATTCATTTTTCCATTTCTCCCTCAGAATGGACAGCAACATTTTCATTGCATACTTTTTCCCCGAACCATGAACGCCCTTGACCACACCTGAGTATTCCAAAGTCTTTTTCTCTAAGATTCTATCTGATATGTACTTCACATTTTTATATACCCATAGTTGGCTAGGGTTGAGAAAACTCTCATAAGTTGCATCTAGCAGTTTCTTAATCTCGCAACTGCTATAGCCTGTTTTGTCATGGATATCCTTTATAGAGAGCTCTTGATTTACATGCATTTGAAGACACAACTTCCGCTTAGCCAATGTTTTAGCTTTTTCCACGTCTTTACTCATTGAGTCCAAAGATGCATAAATACCTTGTAGCACCCAGGATTGATCTAAGACTGGAGGTTTGGGACCAATTTCACTTTTGTCCAACAAACGTTTTCTTTCATGCAAGAAGCGGCTTTGGACTTGTGGGAAAAGTGCTTTCGTCAAATTTTCCATAATATGGAATTTGTCTGCGACAACAGTTGCTGCAGGAAGAGCCTTCTTTATAGCCTTGATGTAACACTTGCCCCTATCGCGAGTGATGGTGGACACATGATGATAGAGGCTCAGGACTTCAGCGACCTTTTCGGAGTCTCTAGAATCAATCAATTCCAACACTTGACCAGTGTCATGATTGACGATGGCACTACCGTACGAATAGCCTTTCCTTTTAGCAAAATCGTCTATACCAATGTTGGTTGCCGTCCTATCTGAAGCTAGTTTTATATTCTTGAGATGATTGATACATGTGTTGGGGCAGCAATGTATTCCCATATCCGACAATATTCTGGAAGCTGAGACTGATGACATCTGTAAGTGCACTTGGTTCATTAGTCTTGTACAGTCAATGGAAAATCTAGCATACTTGTTGAGCCAATCGGGCTGTTGCTCTGTAAAGAAATGACCATCGGCCTTACAGTGAAATTTACGCATATACAAAATCAGTGTAAAACGTTTTCCACCGAGCGGAGGCATGGTTACTTTCCTTTTTTGCCAGCCACGGGTATGATGTGTCTCGATATGGCAACGATCACAGCAAGCGCAAGTAGACTTGCTTTTTAGCGTCAGTGCCACTTCATCCTCTGTGATGGTATAGTTGATTATAACGAAATTAGCAAAGTGGGGGATGAGGAAAGCAACGAGGTTTTCTCCCACTTCAAAAGCATTTAATTTTAAATCCGTTTGGTTGTTTCCTAAATTTTCTGTACCTTTGCAAATGTTAGCGATTGTCTCCATTGTAAGTCTTATTTTTTGAACACTAATAAACTTACATTTTTTGTCGGACAATCGCTAACATTTTATGTAAAACTTTCTTAAAGAATTCTGCAGTTGGGCATTATGTGCACCAAAATTTGCGAAGAGCCTTTTTCTTTTGAATAAATTTGTTTGCTCCATATTTTGCTTATAATTAATGATTTACGTGTGCAAAGATAAGACTTTTGCCGAATTCCGCAAAATGTTTTAACCTTATTTTGCCGAAATCCGCAAAATGTTTTAGCGTGAATATGCCGAAATCCGCAAAATGTTTGAGCATATTAGAAGAGGAATGTCATAAATCGCTTGGTGTTGGCCTCTTTCTGCTTCAGCTCTTCTTCCATTCTCTGTATTGCCATCTTGAAGAAGAAGCGGATGAGGTGCTCGTCGGTTGCTTCCGTACGAATCATACGAAGGGCAGAAATGTATTCCTGTCGGGCTTCGGATGGGATGATGAGGAGAGGATGATTCAATCTTAAGAGAATGTAGTTGCTGATGAGTCGTCCTGTTCTTCCATTCCCATCACGGAAGGGATGAAGATATTCGTAGAAGCCATGGAAGCGGGCGGCAAGAATCATGGGATGAACGGCTGCCGAAACGATGGCTTTTTCGGTAGATTCCAACAGCTTGGGAACTCTGGCGATGAGTTCTTCGTGGTCGCCAAATACCGTATCGCCTGCTGCCATGTCTGTGGTGGTGTATTCGCCCGGAATGGCTTCTGGAGAACGGTAGGAAAGCGTGTGGCTGGTAACCCGCCTGTTGATTTCTTTCAGAAGATTCTCGTCGAGTGGATGTTGCGTGTTTTGCATCATGTACTCAAAGGCTTCGAAGTGGTCAAGCATTTCGAAAGCCTCGAAAAGAGTCTTTCCGGCAGGAATCATCCCTAATCCTTTCTCCTTCAGTTCCCGGGTATCATCTACGGAGAAAGAATTGCCTTCAATGGCGCACGAATGGGTAGAGAAGAGTACTTCGTTATATTTGATGTACTCTTCTCTATCCATTTTATTGATGATAAGGGTTTGATATTTTCCTCTCAAATCCTCATATTCCTTGATTTCCTTTTCGAATGCCATAATCTTCTGTATTTGTGGGGACAAAGATACGATTTTTATGGATAAGCACCAAACTTTTCTAGTAAAAATGTGTTTATGTTATGGGATGATGATGCGGAAGGTGGTGATTCCCTGTGCCTTGTCCTGATGGAGCGAGAGGCTGCCGCCGCTTACTCGCATGATCTGGCGGGAAAGGGAGAGACCGATTCCGCTTCCTTCCGGCTTCGTGGTGAAGAACGGGATGAAGATGTGGGAGGCTACATCTTCGGGGATGAGACTGGCGTTGTTGCTCACGTCGATGATGATGGATTCCTGGGCATTGGCGTAGGCTTGGAGACGGATAAATGCCTTCTTGCTTGCCGTGGATTTCAAATCCGCGGAGCGGCATTCCTGCTTGTCTTCTCTTTCCTTTTCCCTGAAAGCTTCTACGGCATTCTTCAGAAGATTTGTTACTACGTGAGAGAGGAGACTCTCATCGGCGTAAACCAGCAAATCCTTGGGAGAAACCGAAATCTCTACTTCGTGGTTGCAGAGCATCGCCATTCTTTCCAGGAATGGTTCTACATAGAAAAGAGCAGGCTGAGGCTGGGGAACATGGGTGAAACGGCGATAGTTGTTGACGAAAGCCAACAGTTCGGTTCCTGTTTTGTGGATGGTTTCCAAGCCTTGCTTCAAGTCTTTATCTTCTGTAACCCGGGTAAGCAGAGTCTCGCTCAACGAAGTAACCGGTGTGATGGTATTCATGATTTCATGGGTCAGCACACGAATCAGTTTGATCCAAGAATCCACTTCCTGATTGCTCAGCTCGTGGCTCACGTCGCTCAGGGCGATGATGCGCACGTGTTTGTCTTTCAGCATGGCTTGGGTCTCATGCTTTGCCAGGTGCTCGTCCTTCAGCTTTTCTTTTACCTGATTCATGTGGGTAAGCACATCCGTATTGAGCAACCGGAGGGCTGCCTGATTGTGCTGCAGGATGTTGTCGTGGCTATCTACCACCAGGATGCCCGTATCCACCGCATTCAGAATCTGCTCGTAATATTTCTCCCGATCCATCTGCTCCTCTCTCGTGTGCTGCAGGAAGAGCTTGATTCGGTTGAGGGATTTGTGCAGGATTTTATCCTCCTTAAACCCCTTCTCCGTAGGAAAGTTGAAGGAGAAATCCCCATTATCTATCGCATCAAAAAGGAAGGTTACCTTCTTGATGTTACGGCGATAGTGGCGGTAGAGGCGAATGTAACCCACTACAGCCACGAGCAAAAGCACGATAATTATAATTAGTTTATAATCCATATCGCTTAATCTTATTGTAAAGCGTTTGGCGGGAAATACCTAACCTTGCAGCTACCACCGACAGATTTCCTTCACATTCCCTGATGGTTTTCTCTATCATTCGGCTTTCCATCTCGTCGAGCGTCTGAACCTCTTCCAGAGGCTTCTCTTTTCTCTGCTGGTTTCCGCCATCAATATCTTCGGCAGAAATCATTCCGCCATCAGATAGAATTACGGCTTTCTCGATGGCGTGCTGGAGTTCACGGATGTTTCCGTACCATGGTAAACTGGTAAGTTTTTTCTCAGCCTCTTCCGAAAAACGGAGATTCAACTTATTATATAAATCGCCATATTGATGGAGGAATCTTTCTGCCAATGGACCGATGTCTGATTTTCTCTGTCTCAGGGCAGGCAATTCCAGATGGATGGTGTTGATGCGATAGAGCAGATCCTCTCTGAATTCGCCATCGTTTACCATCTGCTGCAGATTGCGGTTGGTGGCGCAAACCAGTCGTACGTTGATGGGAATCTGCTTACTTCCGCCCACTCTTACGATGCTTCTGCGTTGCAGGGCGGTAAGGAGTTTTGCCTGAAGACCGTAGGATAGGTTTCCTATCTCATCCAGGAAGATGGTGCTGCCGTCGGCAAGCTCAAATTTGCCCGGTTTATCCACCTTGGCATCGGTAAAGGCACCCTTTACATGACCGAAGAGTTCGCTCTCGAAAAGGGTTTCCGTAATGGCTCCCATATCCACAGGCAGCATTTTCTTTCCACATCTTGTGGATAAACGATGTATCTCGTTGGCTAACACCTCTTTACCTGTTCCGTTTTCGCCCGTAATGAGGATGTTTGCATCGGTTGCAGCAACCTTTTCCACAATACTTCTCAAATTGTTCATAACTTCGCTATCTCCCCAATACATAGCGCTTTGCGCCTCTTTTCCACCAGGTTTTCCACCATTCCTGTTAATAACGTTATCTACAGCCCTGTTCTTATCCCTAGCCTCTACCAGCGTACGGATCATCTTCTCGTTTTCAAAAGGCTTCACGATGAAGTCGGCGGCACCTTCCTTGATGCCTGTTACGGCAAGTTGGATGTCGGCGTAGGCGGTAAAGAGCACCACTTCGGTTTTCGGGCTGAGGCTCTTGATTTCCCTGAGCCAGTACAGTCCCTCGTTTCCCGAATTGATTCCGCTGGAGAAGTTCATGTCGAGGAGCACCACGTCGGGATGCTCCTCTCTCAGTTTGGCTGGGATGGAGTTAGGGTTGGCGATGGTGATGATGCCATCGAATATGGGTTCCAGCAGCATCCTTACCGTAGTAAGAATGTTGCGGTTGTCATCAACAATCAATATCGTTCCTTGTTTCTTAATCATGGTGCAAAGTTACGAAATATCATAGAAAAGTAGTAATGTTTGTCTAATAATTAGACGAAAAAATGCCGATAATGACGCCAAAAGTTGCTTTTCCGGCAGCTTTTGGCATCTTTATCGGCACTTGTTTATTCAAAATTCTGATTCCTGATGAGGAATTGCTTATCCTAAAAGAGGAGTTACAGCTCTATCGGAACCACTATCTTTATGCTGAAGTTGCGGCCCATATTGTAAACGCCTCTTCTGCCTGTAACCTGGTTTACGTCAAGATACTTCAGACGGCTCAGGTGGTTCTGGTAAGCACGGTTGGTAAGGTTCTCGCCCGAAAGATAGAGCGAGAGAAGGCGCTTGCCATGGAGCTTCACGTCGGTACCGGCATACATATTTAATAAAGTGTACGATGGCGTAGCGGTCTCCGTATCGTTGGCTGCGAAATAATGGTTCTGGCGGAGATTGCAATCCATCTGTAGTTTTACGAAGAGATGGTCGAAAGTCTTGCCGTCGCAGACAAACTCATACCTTACATCCGAAACCCAGCGAGGGGCTGGGGTGAATGGCAGATACTTTGATTCGGATGGCTGATGCAGCTGAACCGAGTTGACATACGAGAAGGTGTTGCCGATATGCAGATGCTCCACAGGGTGGATGTCGATGCTCGCCTCACCACCCAGAATGCGGGCGTTGCCCGAAGTAAACTGATAGGCTGGCGTGTCGTCGATGAGGACAGGCTGATTGTTCTCATCTGCCAACTTCTCGCTATAGATGTAATGGTTGATGCGATTGGCAAACAGCGAGAGCTCTGCCGAAATGATAGGCGAAGAATAATCCAGACCAAGGTCGAATTGCCAGCTGTTCTCTGGCTTCAGATTGGTATTTCCCAATTCGTATCGCTGGGTTCCCTCGTGCACACCATTCGATGATAATTCGCTGATGTTTGGAGCACGGAATCCTCTTGCCAGGTTCAGCTTCAGATTGAAATCAGGCAGGATTTCATAAGCCAATCCGATGCTTCCGGTTACTCCTTCAAAGCTGCGCTTAAAGGCCTGGAAGCGGAATGAATCATTCGATTCAGCATCATCCTCTTCTCTCAAAGCCTCGCTGTGCAGGTGGCGATGATCGTATCTGATGCCGCCGCTCAGGTTCAGTTTGCCAATCTCCTTGCTCACCGTGGCAAATACACCATAATCGAAGAGATGATAGGCTGGAATCAGAAATTCAGAACCTTTATTAACCGACTGCTGCCACATGCCGTTGATGCCCGTAGAGAACTTCCATCCATTCATTTCCGGCGAGAGATAATGCAGGTCGTAATTCAAGGTATGGAGCATGAAGTCGAGTCCGCATTCCTTCGGATTCTCTTCCTCCTCAAACTCCTGACGGCGGTTCTGCTGATAACCCAGGAGGAACTTCAGATTGCCGTCGCCCAGGAACCAGGAATTATCAAGTACAGCCTTGTAATGATGAATCTGCTGATAAGGCATCGGCTTGCCGTAACTTTTGGCATCGTAGCCATCGGGAACTTCCAGCTCGCCCGTTTTCTCATCTCTTTCTCCCTCTACGATGCCCGGAGTGAGATGATAATAATCGAGTGTGAGATGCGAATGCCCCTGGCGGTAGTTCCAGCCTAGAAGCTGCGAGAATGCCTGCTCTCTGAGTGATGAACCGAATACATAACCATCGTATTTGTTCTTGTAGGCATGCGCCATCTTTCCGCTGTAGCGGGTGTTCCATACAAAGCCGCCCTGGTTGCCGGCAAAGTTGAGCGAATAATCAAAAAGACCGTTGTTGGTTTGGTAACCCGTTGAGAAATTTGCTCTCATGTCGCCCTTGGCAAGGGTAGGAGCGGAGTGGAAGATGAGGACGCCTGCCATCGCATCCGATCCATACATGAGACTTGCCGGACCTTTCAGAATCTCTACGGAATGAACCGAAGCCGGGTCGATTTCTATTCCATGTTCATCGCCCCATTGCTGTCCTTCCTGTCTGACTCCATCATTCACTACGACCACATGGTTAAATCCCAATCCACGTATCACGGGTTTGGAGATTCCGCTTCCTGTGGTAATCTGCGAAACGCCTGGCTGATGAGCGATGGCGTCGATGATGTTGGTTGAAGGCTGCATTTCGAGTTGGCGGGCAGAAACGAAAGAGATGGGTGCTGGCGACTGCTTGAGCTTCTGGCTGCCCGTCAATCCTGTTACCACCACTTCGTTCAGTTTCACGCTTGATTCCGTCAGCGGCTGGTGTCTGGTAGAATCGTTTGTTTCCTCTTCATGAATGTTTGCTTCCTTCTTATCATGATTTGCTCTGTTTATAGCCATAGCAGGGGCTGTTGCCGATGAGCACAGACTCATCAGCAATATTGCTTTCAATATTGTTCTCATTATGTTATTTGTTACCTTATTCTGTTAATATTCAATTATTTATAAAAATAGAGAATAAGGTGGAGCACGGGTAGATTTTACCCCCTTCGCCCTGCACAAGCAAGGAGAGCAGAAGGCACGGCGAGGGGAGAGATGGAGCACGGCGATGGCAACCCAAACCACGAGGGATGGAGCCAGATAAGGAGTGCTTTGCAATTGGCAAAGCACACAGTCGTGCATGGTATTCTGCAGGGCAGTCAGATGGCTGTCGTGATGAACATGATGGGCACAATCGGCACAATAGAAATCAGTATGAGTTCCCTGCGCTTCACCATGGTGGTGAAACGTAACGGCCAGCAGCATCGGCAGGTAAACCAATAGCAGCAGCCAGGAAATTCTGATTCTCTTATGCGTTATCCTCTGCATTTATCTACAGTCTATGATGATATTTCTAATAATTTGCTTGTCCATACAGAAATATTTTAAAGTATACTTTGCAAAAATACGAAAATATTTCTAACTATACTTCGAAATAATTCTAAAAGTTGCTTTATTTAAGGAATTTTTATGCTTTTCTATTCCATCTCCCATATCGGCATAACCTCAATCCTTATTCCGTCTCGTTCGAAGGTCTCCCGTTGGGAGAAAGTGATGATTTTACCCTGTTTGCAACCTGTAACGGAGGAGGCAGCTATTAAGCCTCCTATCTCTCGTTCTATGTTATCATCATTCAATGTCCAGCAGACTTGTATCAGCTCAGCTACACGCTCGCCCTTTTTCACAACGAAGTCGCATTCCTTCGATTCATAGAAGTAGAAAATCCCGTCCTCTTCTCCAAGTGTTCTCTCTAAGTTGAGATAAACAATATTCTCCAAAGCCTTGCCTGCATCTTCGCTCTCAGGCAATAATACGGCATTGCGCAGGGCAATGTCAGCCACATAATACTTGGCAGGAGCAGAACGCTGTTTTACCATCGACTTATCGTATTTTTCCACTTTGCGAAACATGAAAATATTGCAAGCATAGTCGAGCCACAGATAGAGGGAATCCTTGGAGACCTTTAAACCTTGCGACTTCAAGTCGTTATAAATATTGTTCACGCTAGTCGGCTTCGTGAGATTGTTCATCACACGCTTTAAGAAATAACGCACCACCGAAGGAGAAGCTCCGATATGATAATGCTCCACCATATCCCTGAAGAGCATGGTGTTGAAGTAAGATTGCAGGATTTTGACTTTTTCTATCTTGCTTTTTTCGAGAACAACCTCTGGAAAACCGCCCTCCTCGCAATAACCGCGGAAGGAGACCGCCAACTTTGCCTTTCCAGTTTCGCTAAATGGATTTGCCTTGGTGCCTTTGAACGCCAAATATTCCTTGAAACTCAAAGGATACTCGCGATATTCGTCAGGCCATCCTCGCAAAGCGGAAGCCATTTCTTCTGAAAGCATCTTGGCTGTGCTACCTGTTATATAGATATGCTTGCAATAATTCTTATACACCCGGAGAACAAAGAGCTCCCAGCCCTCTATGAGTTGTATCTCATCAAAAAACATATAAACATCCTTAAGCGATGTATCAGAATACATTTCACGATAAGCTTGCAGCAATTCATCGAAGTCTTCGGGCGACATGGAAAGAAAACGTTCATCGTCGAAGCCAACATAGAGGATGCGCTCTTTTGGAGTTCCTTGTTGTAGCAGGCGATTAATCGTAAGTCCCAATAATGATGACTTTCCGCAACGGCGAATGCCTGTAACTGTCACGATGCGGTTTCCATCCAACGGAAGTTGGGTGCTTCTCTCTTGCAAGGCAAAAGGTAATTCCTCTTGGTGCAAGGAAATGATTGACTGAAATGTGCTGCGTAGTTCCATTTGTGTACCTTCTTTATTACTGATTATTTTATTGTTAATATGTAGATACCTACACTCGGTTGCAAAGATACAAACTTTCCTTCTAAAAAGGAAAGAAATCGGTGATTATTTCCTTTTAAAAAGGAAATTTATCTGCTTTTTATCTAATCCTTGTCAGTTACATGCATAATTGAAGAGAGTATTTAAGTGGAAAAGCAAATGGATTGGGCTTGCCTTCTAGAGAAGAGGGGATTTTCTAGGGGCTGCGTTCCGGTTGTTCCAATTGTTCCAGTTGTTCCAATTAATTTTGAGTGGGTTCATATCTTTCGCTTGTCATTTCTCTTTACTTCTTTATGTTATATAATATATTGATTATTAATTAATTATATATATAATATATATAAATATTTATAAAAATAGGGGTAGAAGGGATATGCTGAAAAAATAATTGGAACAACTGGAACTGGAACGCTTCCTCTTTTTCTAGAAGGCTTATTATCAGATAGTTAATACAAAAAGTGGCATTCCAATTAATTGGAAGCAGTCTCAGTCTCAGTTGTCTCAGTTAAAAAATAAGGGGGTATCATTTTCCCCTTTTTCTCTTTCTTTCCCTTTTTCCATTTTGTAACTTGTTGATTATTAATTAATTATATATAAATATATAATATATATATAAGAATAAAAGAAGAAGAGGGGGTTCTTGAAAAACAACTGAGACAACTGAGACTGAGACGTTTGAAGCCTTTAGTAGAATTGAGAAATACTTATAACTCACTAAAAAGCAGACACTTATGGTGTTGCTAACTACCCGTCTCAGTTTATGTTTTTCTTCTCGTAATCAGAAAAAAGAAAATATTTCTTCCAAAAAAGGGGCGTTTTTCGGGATTTTATTCGTATTTTTGCCCTGTCGTTTGATACGATTTCAACAAAAACAATTCAAAACCTAAATAAACTGTTGAATTATGAACATATTGAAAAAGCTATTTGGTGGGCAAAAAACTACCGAAGAAGTGAGAGAAACGAAGGAAAAGGGCTTCGACAAGGTGAAATATGAAGGTGTTCGTGCTCTCCGCATGCATCAATTTGACCTTGCAGCCAAGTCTTTGGAACACGCTCTGCAGCTGAATGCTGAAGATCTGGAATGCCGCGACTATCTTTCGCAGGCTTACATCTCTATGGGCGATTTGCAGAAGGCTTACGCCCAGTTGCAGAAAATCTCGGAGGCACAGACTGATAACATAGCAGTATTGCTGCGTATGGCGGATGTGGCGTATATGATGGAGGATTATATCGCCATGACGGATGTGTGCGACAAGGCTCTGCAGCTGGATGCTGAGAATGTAGAGACGTATTTCTTCTATGCCAGAGCCTGCAGAGGGCTGGGCGATGCACCCCGTGCCGTGTCAATGCTGACTGAGGCGATAGGCAAGCGTGAGGATTTCTATGCCGCCCGATTGCTTCGTGGCAGCATCCTGTTGGATCAGGCTCAGCTTTCCGAGGCAGAACTCGATGCAACTTTCCTCTATGAGCATATTCCGGGCAACGAGGATGTGCTGTTACTGAAGGCTCGTGTAGAGAAGGCGCAGGGAAAGATGGAGGAGGCTGAACAGACCTACGGTAAGGTGATGGAGGTAAATCCTTTCTCTATTGATGCGTATCGCGAGCGCAGCGAGGTTCGCAGAAGTCTGGGTGATAGTGCCGGTGCTGCCGAGGATGAGGCTGCAGCCAAGGAAATGAGTGCCGAAATTCCGGAACCATCAGAGGGAATAGAGCAGAAAATAAAGGAAAAAATGCAGCAGATGGACCCCTATAAGGTTTTCCATAACGAATACTGAATAATAGAATTTCATCTTTCTAACTGGAAAAAAAATTTTTTCCAGTTAGAAAGATTATTTTTTATAACTACAAGTCGTCGTTTTCATCGTCTATAGGCGATAAAATGTGGGTGTTTTTGTCGTCTATAAACGATAAAATGCGTATTTGGATTACTGATGACATGCAAAAAGGCTGAACTTCGGGTGAGGAAGTTCAGCCTTTTGCTTATTTGTGATTTCAGGAAAATATAAAACTATTCTATCTGATACCATTATCTCTATCGCTATTGTTCAGCTTACGGCTGCCTGTATGGTATCTGCGGCCATGGCTGAAGTTGAAGCTGGCAGCAAAGACAAGCATGTTGCCCTGGTCTGCAAGGCGTACCTTGTTCTTCTGCTGCACATACTTGTTGAAAAGTTCATCCTTATACACGCAGCCATGAGGATAGAATACGAATAATCCGAGAACGCCAAACTGCCAGTTCTTATAACTGTAGGTTACGGCAAGATTGGAGGTTGGCTCTCCGCCGTTTGTCTTTTCTCCCCAAAAACTCTTTTCCACCTTATAGGCACCATAGCCAATGTTCCAATTGCCCGTCATGTACCGAATTTCTGCTCCATAACTGAAGTAATTGAACTCGTGGGAATAATCCAAACCCTTTGTCTTGACATTCTGATACTCGCACATGAGGTTCAAATCCAGATGATCCTTGATGAGGTGAACTTCAGGAGTCAACAGCAGGTGCTTGTAATCATGACTCTTCTGATTCTCCGGTTTGCTCACAAAGAGATAAGAGCCATCCTCCCGCTTTTCGGGCAAGATAGAAGTAGCTATAGGCTTGTCGTAATACGTCCAGTTTCCCTCCAGGTACACAGACATCAGCGGAATGTTCCAGGAAGCCGACAAGGTATTGTTGTAGCCGGTAAATGGCTTCAGACCGCTATTGCCGTCACGCGCCTCAAAGCTGTTGGAATATTGGCGCAACTCGCTCAAGTCGGAAAGGCTTGGGATGTCTGACGTGATTTTGCTGCTCCATTTAAAACTCAGACGGTCGCTAGCCTTTGCCTGTAAAGTTACCTGTGGTCGAAACAGCCATTTGCTGTATCCGTTCTCCCCCTGATGGATGGAAGACCTGGTTGCGCCAACTCCCACCTGATAACTGAACCACTTCTGCTGTCCCTGTAGCTGGGTGAAAAGATAGAGATTGCTGTACTTCAATTCTGTATCAGCATTACTGCTTCCCACATAGATGTTATCTGTGTGGCTGATATTATATTGTCCACCTACCGATAAAGCCATCTGTTTCCAGTTCTTGCTGTATGTTCCTTCACCTATAAGAGAGCGCTTTCTACCAGTTGCATCATAACTGTAATCGGTCAGCGGAGCGTTCTTTACAGATTCATCCGGCGATTTGTTGAACGTATATTCCCTCATACGATACTGGTAATCTGTGCCGATGTAAGTACCCACCAGGTTCAGAGCCAGGTTCTGGTCATGGGGCATGTTGAGCGAATAATAAATGTCCAGAGATGGAATCTGCTCCAGCATTTTTCTGTTGTTTTGCAGATATTGATTTGCCTTGCCGCTTTCCTGATAAAGCTGGTTCATGCCTCTCACAGGACTGTTGTGATTGTAGAAATTCAACCGTACATTCAATGTATATTTGTCTGGCTCACTAAGATTATAACCCAACTGTACATTATTGGTGGTGTATAGGAACGGAGAATCATAACCTAAATAATTGCGATGTAGAGTTTCTCCTGTGGGCAGATGATAAGTACCGAGACTCTCATAGCTTCGTTCCTCTACCGAGCGATAGGAGAAACTGTAGTTGATGCTGAATTCCGATTTCTTCACATTGTATTTGAAATAACCGTCGCTATTATTGAAACCTGCCTTGGTGCCTTGCATCGTAGAAACTCCACCCACATAACCGGCATAGCGTCGGCGGACCTGGTAGTTGATGACTGCATCCAGATTGCTGTCTCCATATTTGAGTCCTGGAACATTGATGAATTCCACCTTTGTAACTTCATCCGGCTGCAAAGCCAATACATCTTGCATGCTAGCCTTGACATCGTTGATGCGTATTTGCACATCTCCGCCCTTTAATGACTGAACTTTGCGTTCTGCTCGATTTACGATAATGGTAGGCAAAGACAAGTTGTCCAACAGATCATAACCATTGGAAGCCGTTTTCACCTGCTCTTTTGTAGGGAAGATGATTTGTCTATCTACTTTTTCTACAACCCTTGCGGCTTCAACGGTCACACCTTTCAACAGGTATGAATTCGCCTGCATCTTTACATTTCCGATACGGGCAATAGGTACCAGCTTGCAAATCGTCTTGTAGCCCACGAACGAAACCTTCATGAGGGCCTGTTTCTGCTGGCAGGGGATGACGAAATCGCCATTGGCGTTGCTCACGCCTCCACAGAGAAAGGAGGAATCCTTCGGGTTGAGCAGCTGGATGTTGGCGAATTCTACAGGAAGATTGTGATTGTCTATCAGTCTGCCTATCAGCTTGCGCTCGCTCTTGCGTATGCATTCTACCGTGATGAGGCTGTCGCCCACGGTCATCTGCATTGGATAGAAGCCGATTACCTTGCGGATGGCATCGGGAATATTGGCTGTCTTCACGTTCTGGGTAACTGTGAAATCCTCCAGTTCGTTGTAGATGAAACTGATTTTGTAGCGCTTGGAAGCCTTGTCGAGGTCGATGAGAACGTCCGACATGCTGCGGTCGTGATAGTTGCGCTGGATGTGCTGTGCGCTCATCGCCAGGGCGAACGTGCACAGCAGGAATATGATGGCTGAAAATCTTCTCATAATGATGTTGCTTTTTATTTGTTATTTTACAATCAGCTCGTTTTGCTGCAATTCGATGTTTACGTTCTCGAATTGGTTCAGTTCTTTTACGATGTTCTCGATGCTCGAATGACTGTTCCATTCGTAATAGAGGCGGAGGGTTTTGTCCTCGTTATTCTCAAACTTCACTTGTAAATCATAATAAGAAGCAATCTCTGAAATCATCTGCTCGAAAGCCACATTCTCGAAAATCTTGTGAATGGCTGGCTTTTCTGGTTTCGGATGAGTCAGGGAATCCTTTGCTGCTACCTGCTTTGCGGAATCTGATTTTATGACTTCCGGATGAGTATCTGCGGTTATCTGGGTTGGTTCCTGGCTGCGCTTGATGTAAGTATGGATTGCGGCAAAGGCAATACCCGAAATCAAGACGAAACCGGCGATGGATGCTGCCAGCTTGCGCCAGGAAGTAATAGGATGGGATGCTGCTTCCTGAAGTTGATGTTTCTGGCTGAATTTCTCCCATTCCTCATCTATATTAATAATAGGAGAGGGGTTTTCAAGTGCAGAATCCACTTCCACCATCGTCTGATAGAGTTTTCGGCATTCCTCATCCTGCAATATTTCACGAATCTCCTCATCTGAATACTTCTCCTGATGGTCGATGATATCCAGTATTTTTTCAAACTTGTCCATAATAAATCTGCTAAGGGTTAAACTTTTGCTTTAATTTTCTGATGCCTTGCGCCAGATGCTTATAAACTGCCACTTCGCTGATGCCCAATTCCGTAGCAATCTCCCGATATTTCAGTTTCTGCCGAAAACGGAGATTGAGTACTTTGCGGGTTTGTGGCGTGAGTTCAGCATCCATATAAGCCTGAATTGCCTCGTACTTTTCGGTCTCCTTGTCTATTTCGGCAATCGTCGCTTCCAGGGGAGCTATCGAAGGCGAAGTATCGGCTTTCAGAAGATGATGAACCCGGTCTTTCATCTTCTGTCGGCTCAACAGGTTGAGGCATTTATGGCGCACACACACCAGAAGATAGCTCCCGACGTTAGTGGAAGGCAGGGGCGAATTGCTGGCTATTGTCTCGTTATCAAGACCCAGTTGGGTCTTTCCGTCGAGCACATCGGCAAAGACTTCGCTCACCACATCCTTGCTGGCTGCATCATCCTTCAGAAGTACCCTGGCCAATTGGTACATCCTCAGATAATGCTGCCGGAAGAGCTGTTCTATCGTTTCTTTGTTTATTTGCATTACTTTATTTCTTTTCTTTTGCCTATATTACAATCGATTTTTCATTTTCCTAACCCTTAGCAGAATATTTTTTCTGCAAATTTTTAAAACGTCAAAAATACCCTATCGGACTTGCTCCTTCTTCAGATGCTTATAAAGCCACAGGAAGGCGGGAATGAGGAAGAGATCTGCCATGACCCACGCTACAGGGTCGCCGAAGCAGACACCCGTCCATGCCAGGGCAGGCACCAGCCAGAGACTCACACCGCATCTCGCAATCATTTCCATTACGCCACTCATCATCGAGAGATTGCTGTAACCCAGGCCCTGGATGCTGTAGCGCAGGATGGTAAGCAAGCCCAGACAAGGATAGAAATAGTTGGCTATGCGCATAAACTGGGCTGCATAAGTCACCACTTCTGCCTCGCCCTTATCCACGAAGAGCATCATCATCTCGTCTGCAAACGGATAGATGAGCAGGAAGGTGAAGACGAAATAAACCAGCATCATCCTGATGGAAGCCCTTACGCCCTGACCGATTCTATCCAGCTTCCTGGCTCCCAGGTTCTGACCGCAATAGGTAGCCATCGCCACTCCGATGTTCTCGAATACGCAGGTAAAGAGATATTTGATGCGCATAGAGGCTGTGAATGCCGCCACATAAACCGTTCCCAGAGCGTTGTTGGCACTCTGCAGCATGATGAGACCAATGGCGGTAATCGAGAACTGCAGACCCATCGGAACGCCGTTGTTCAGCAGAATGCTTACCTTCTTGTTGTCGAATTTCCTTTCCTCACCCTTCGGAATCAGAATCTGCATCTTCTTCTTGATAAACCAGATACAGAGCAGCACGGAAATTCCCTGTGAAAGCCAAGTGGCAATACCTGCTCCCTCTACACCTAACCCCATACCGAGAATCAGAATGCCATCTAGAATAATGTTGATAACGGAAGCTGTGATGAGGAAATAGAAAGGCTGTTTCGAGTTGCCCAGAGCACGGATCTGACCGGAGAGCAGATTGTAGCCTATGGTAAAAGGAATCGCCGCAAACTGCAGCATCAGGAAGATGTAGGCATCATCGAACACCTCCTTCGGCGTATTCACCAGATGCAGAATCTTTCCGCAGAAGATGCAGGAAAGAAAGGTGATGACCACGGCAAACACCACGGCGATGCGGATGCTGTTGCTTACGTAAGCCCGCATCTTGGCATAATCCCTGGCGCCGAAAGCCTGGGCGACAGGGATGGCAAAACCGGCACAGGAACCGTTGCAGAAGCCCATGATGAGAAACATGATGGAGCTGGATGCGCCAACAGCCGCAAGAGCTCCCACGCCAATCCATCTTCCCACGATGGCGGCATCGATAATGAGATACATCTGCTGAAGGATGTAACCCAAGATAAGTGGAATTGCAAATTTGATGATGGCTCGCAAGGGCGAGCCCTCCGTCATGTCATTAGTAGACTTTGAGTTTTGAGTTTTGACCATTGAACTTTATGATTAGTTTTTGTTATCCTAAAAATATAAGGAGGATGCACTCTTTATTTGAGTGCATCTCCAATCTTCTGTTTGATTTGTGCCATTTTGTTGCGGCGCTCAATGGAGAAGGTATCTCCGTGGGCTTCCACATAATCGAAGAGCATGAAAGCCTTGTTCAGGAGTTCGTCTCTTGTGGGCTGTCCCACCATATCCGCCTCGTGATAATAGAGTTCGGCAAGCATGTCCATCTTGGAGAGTCGCTTCTCCTCGTCCTCTATTCCTGCCATCGCCTTCATCACATCCTCGATGGTGGCGATGCTGTAGAAGGCGTAAGGGCCTACGTATTGATTGTAGAGTTCCTTAATCTTCTCACGTCTCACCTCCACCTCTTTCTTTTCGAGCATTCTTTCGAGTGCCGCCATAAACTCGCGAATCAACCGCTGTATGTAGTCTCGTTGTAGCATATTTTTTTATTTTGTTGTTATTGTTGCGTTATCTAATAGACTCATTGGTATTGCCATGACTAAGGCAAAGTTCAGGGAGTATTGTGAGAAGAGTTCCTAGAAACTCTCCTCTACCCCGTACAATGGAACATTCTTCATCCACTCTTGCTCCTTGTATGGCGACATGGAGAAGCGGATGGCTCGCAAGTCGGGATGGGCGTCAAAGAAGGCGCGAAGTGACTTGGAACGCAGGTTCTCTTCCGCTTTTACCTCTATCGGAGTTATCACCCCTTGGTGCTGGGCAAGGAAGTCTATCTCCAAGCGAGCGTCTTCCCTACTATAATAATAGGTGTAAATGTCCTGTTGACATAATAGCTGGGTAAGGACGTAGTTTTCCGTGAACGCCCCCTTGCTCTCCGTCATGGCTTTGTTGGAGATGAGCATTTGGGCAGGTTCCATCTCGCTCAGCGCACCCAGGAGGCCGACATCCAGGAGAAACAGCTTGAAGGCATTGAGGTCTTCGTAAAACTTCAAAGGCATTCCAACTTCTCTTACTCGGGAAATGCGATAGGTGAGACCTGCATCCACCAGCCATTGTATTGCCATCTCAAAATCCTTGGCTCGTGCTCCGCTTCTCACCGCTCCATAGATGAACTTCTTGTTTTCCTTAGCAAGCTGGGAAGGGATGGATTGCCAAACCATGCTGATGCGAGTGGCTTCATTTGGGCTGACATGCTTCGACATGTCACTACGATAAATGGTGAGAATGTTGTTCTGAACCTGTCTGACGAGAGTTGCATCGTTAGTTGCAAGATAAGTTTTCACAGCCTCAGGCATTCCCCCTACAAAATAATATTCTCTTAATATCTTGATGAGTTTATCATGAAGTAATGTGATGGTCTTCCAGTCTTTACTTTTCAATATGTTCAGCAACTGTTCTTCGTCTTTTGCCATAAGAAACTCTTCGAAAGACATAGGGTAGAGTCGAATGATATCAACCTTTCCCACTGGGGCGGATTCTCCTTGGTGCATGGCAACGCCTAAAAGTGAACCTGCTACAGCCACATGGTATTCTGGTGCGTTTTCACAGAAATACTTCAGCGAGGAAAGTCCCTTGTGAAGTTCTTGTATTTCATCCAGAATAATAAGCGTTTTGCCAGGGATTATAGGCTGTTTGCTAATGGCTCCGATAACCATTAGGACTCGCTTCATATCATAATCTTCTGCAAATATGTTGGCAATCTCAGAGTTTCCATCACAGTTGATGTAGGCAACGTGGTCATATTCCTGTTTCCCAAACTCCTGGAGGATATAAGTCTTGCCTACTTGTCTTGCTCCTGATAAGATTAAGGGCTTTCTGTAAAGGCTCTCTTTCCATGCTTTTAATTGTTCTATGATCGTTCTTTTCATCCTTACATACATTTTGAAGTTGTTAATGATGTTAATGACTTGCTGTTATGATGTTTAAACAGCTCTGTCGGTTGCAAAGATACACTTTTTTACACGATCTTCCAAATGTTTACAACACTTTTTTACACGAACTTTCATTGCATGCATACACTTTTTTACACGAACTTTCCTCGTATACTTGCATTTTTTTACACGAACTTTCCTCGTATTGTAGCAGTTCCCCAAAGTGGACACAAAAAATGATTATTAATTATTTATATTTTTAAAAGTACACATATCTATCAAATTTCGTTCCTTTTCATTTGCAAAAGTAGACAATCTCATCCATATTTGCAAGTTTTTCTTTATAAAAGTGAACATTATTCTTTATTTTTCTCATTTCCAGCCATTTTCTTCCGTTCTGTGATGAACTTCGGTGTTGCATTAGCCTCTCGCTTCCCAAAAGTGTCCTTTCTTGGAAGCTCCCCTTTATAAAACCTCTTCCTGTAATTATTTGGCGTATCATAGCCGATAGCATAACATGGTCTTTTCTCATTGTAATAATCCACGTATGCGTCCAAGGCCTCCTCGAACTCCTCTCTTGAATTACATGTCTCAATCTTGAAGTCTATGAACAATTCCTCTTTTATCCATCCGTTGAGGGATTCGTTCACAGGGTTGTCTGTAGGCTTTCCTGCCCTGGACATAGACCTCACAATCAAGGTGTCCTTTATCAGCTCATTATAGGCGAGCGAAGCATACACGCTACCTTGGTCCGTATGAAGAACAGTTGGCTCATCTGTGCCCTTCAACAGGTTGATGACATCATTTAGCCCATCAATGTACTGGTCTCTATGTCCACGTCTCTCAGCCACATGCCACGTTAGGATTTCTTTCGTAAAGACATCGAAATACATGGTCAACTCAAAGAAGAACCAAGAGTATTTGATGACTGTCATGTCAGAGACGATAACTTGTCGAGGTCTGTCTACCGTGTCCCACGTGGAATAAATGAGGTTGGGGTACTTATCCTTTACCTTACGTGGTTTGTAATGTATCTTGTGTCTCGTTTGTGACTGAATACCAAGATATTGGAAGCATTTATAAGAGAAATTGTCGCTGATACTCAACTGTAAATTGATTCTTATGTACGCTGCCACCCACCTGTAGCCATGTGTAGGGTGTTCCGAGTGTATGTCCTCAACCACACCCACCATGAACTCACGATTGATCTCACGGGATGAAGGCTCTCTTCTAAGCCACTTGTAATACCCCGACCGACTTACTCCCATCATCTTGCAGATATCCTTGACAGGATACTCGTGCGATAGCATGTCCACTATTTTGAACTCTTCATTTTTAAACGAACATACTCCGTTTGCCCATCCTCGTTCTGCCTCACCAGATATTTTTTTTTGAGCCGTTCATTCTCAATACGCAAGCGTAGGATTTCTCGCTTATACCCCTCCTTGGTTTTGTCAATGCCCTCAGGAAGTATGTTCCCAATCTCAGCATCAGCACGAGCCAACCCCTCTATGCCTGCTTCTTCATATTGCTTCAGCCACTTCTTAAAAGAAGTTTCCGAGACATTGTTTGCCCTGCAGAAATCACTGAGCTTAACTTTGGAGTTTCCCTTGAACTTACGAATCAAGAACTCCTTTTCCAATGGATTTAAATGCTTTGCCATAAAAAGTTTCCTTTCTGGTGAATACTTGACGATAAGATAACCGTGCTTCGGCAAGTTGTGTGCCCTTACGTTCGGGCTACGCCCTCTCTACAGGGCACACAACTCTATCTGCTTGCAAAGGTAATCATTTTCCATCAGTTTTCCACCTTTCTGTGTCTACTTTTTGAGGGGCAGCATATTACGTTCATGACAACCGCTTTCCCATCTTATTCATAATTATTGATTGCCTCCACATACTCCCACAGTTTCTTGTAGAAAGGATGTTTCGTCATCGTGTCCTTGTTGCCCAGGATGATGAGCTTCATTCTGGCTCTCGTCATCGCCACGTTCATGCGACGGAGGTCTTTCAGGAATCCGATCTGTCCCTCGTCGTTGGAGCGTACCAGGGAGATGAGGATCACGTCTCTTTCCTGCCCCTGGAAACCATCCACCGTATTCACGCTTATCAGGCGGCGGTAAGGCTTGAAGAATTCATACTTCTTGATGAGCTTCTTGAGATATTGTACCTGGGCACGGTAAGGCGAAATGATGCCTACATCGATTCTTTCCTCCAAAACGCGCCGTTTGCTTAGCTTGGTGAAGTATTCCGCCAGGGTCAGCAGGGTTAGCTCGGCTTCCGCCTTGTTGATGCGCCCGAAACTCTCGCCCACAAACTGCTCCTTGAAGTTCAAATCTGAATTCTGATTGGCTGCAGATACAGAAGATGAGGCAGATGCAGAATCCTCGGGAGCATCTTCCCCCTCTATGGTTATCTGATTCTCCTCGTTTGAAGTATCAATCCACGTTATCGGATGGTCATAATCCAATACGCTCCGGTATTTGATCTGAGGCGCACTCTCCACCTTGCCCCCGTAGAACCAGTCGCTGGAGAATCGCATGATTTCGTCGTTCATGCGGTATTGGATTTTCAGCAGGGTTACTACTTCCGGCTTATTTTCGGCGATGCGCTCCATCAGGGTCTTGCCCAGTCCGGCTCTTAATGCCGCAATACTCTTTACGGTAGGTGGCAGCTGACAATGGTCGCCTGCCAGAATCACCCGGCTGGCTCTCTTCATCGGAATCCAGCAGGCAGCTTCCAAAGCCTGCGCAGCCTCGTCGATAAAGAGGGTACCGAACTTCATGCCTTCCAGCAGATGATGGGCTGAGCCTACGAGGGTACAGGCGATAACACGCGCCTCGCCAAAGAGTTCTGCGTTGATGCGGAGTTCTATTTCGGCAGCACGGCTCTTCAGCCTATCCATCTTCTGATGATAGTTTCCGCTACCCTTCTTTCTGTTCTTTCTTAATTCCCTGATTGCCTTGCGGATTGCCCAAAGCTGAGGGTAATCAGCATGGCTCTCAAAGCGGCGCTCGTAGGTGAAGCCCAGCATCTTGTCGTTTACGCGGGTCGGGTTTCCGATACGTAGCACGTTGATGCCTCTGTCCACCAGTTTTTCTGATATCCAGTCTACCGCCATGTTGCTCTGTGCACACACCAGAACCTGGCTCTCGCGCATCAGGGTTTCGTTGATGGCTTCTACCAGGGTTGTTGTCTTTCCAGTTCCCGGAGGTCCGTGAACGATGGCCACATCCTTCGCCCAAAGTACCTCGTTCACAGCCCTTTCCTGGGTAGGATTGAGCCAAGGGAACTTCATCGGTTCGAAGGAAAATCTTCCTGCCTTCTGATGGGAATAGAATAAATCGCGGAGATAAGCCAGACGGTTGTTCTTCGCCTTCATCACGCGGTCCAAGGCCTCGAACATCAGTTTGTAGCTGGTTTCGTCAAAGGATAGCTGTACGCCGATAGGATCGGTTGACTGCTGAAGTTCGAGCAGAGGGGCAGAATCGGGTACGGTAATCACCATTCTGTCGCCATCTACATAACTCACGGTTCCGGTAAAGGAGAAATATTTTATACTTTGACCTTTGAGATTTGAATTTTGAACTTTATGATTAGCGTCTGAAGGGTTTTCTGACTGCTGGAGGACTGTGTTGCCCTGGTTCTCATTCTTGCCCATCTTCTTGACCATAAAGAACATGACGGGGCGACCGAACTCAAAATTGTGCTCGATATCCTGGTCAGAGGTTCGGAAAACCTCTATGGCTGTCTGGTTCAGCGAATTATAAAAGCTCTTTCCCACCTGTAGCGGGAACCAGGCATCACCTCGTTTCACCTTCCGCTGCATTCCCATCTGTTCGGTAAGCTTGCGGAAGGCTTCTTTCTCGGTATAATACTCCAACTGGAGTAATGTGCGTTGCTGCAATAATGCCTGAATTGGTGAAATCTGTTCCATAATTGGATGCAAAGTTACACCAATTCAGGCAAAAATAAGAAGATAATAGGATAAATTATCTAAAATTTATTTCATGATGCGTTCTACGTCCTGAATGGTGCGGTTGAATGGTCCGTTGTGCTCCAGTTTGATGGTACACATGGCTGCCGCAAACTTGCCGGCTTCTACCGGATTGGCTCCCTGCAGGCGCTTGTAGAGATAGCCTGCCGAATAGGTATCGCCGCATCCGGTAGCATCTACTACTTCATGAGGAGGATAGGCTGGAATGTCGTAGAACGTATCATCTACATAAACCAGCGAACCCTCGCTACCCAGGGTGATGATAACCTCGGCTACGCCCCAGGCATGAATCAGCTTGGCGGCTTCCTTCGGGTCCTTCAGTCCGGTAATGGTCTCCATTTCGGTCTCATTCACCTTCAGATAATAGGTGTTCTTGAGCACCTGGAGTTTGTCCTTCCAGTCGGTAGCGTAAACTTTCTCGTCTCTCACCTCGCGCAGATATCCCTGCACATCGATGGAAACTTTTCCCTTCTTGGCAAGAAAGGCAACCACTTCTGGCGAGAAATCATCGCTCAGCAGACTGCCCAGGTGAAAAACCTTTGCCTCTACATGCTCCAGCTGCTGGATGGTGAAAGGATCTGCCTTGGCAAGCACTCGCTGCTTACGGTCGTTAGGATTATCGCCATAAATATTCTCGAAGAAAACCGTATTGCGCGATGGGTTCAAGGTGACGTCTATTCCAGCCTTGAGCATTTTTTCAACTGGTTCCTTCTCGGTAGGATCCATCGCCGTAATGAGCGAGAAACTTACATCCTTTGGCAATTGGTTGATGGCGTAGGCAAAATAAAAAGAGGTGCCGCCAGCCATGTAAACCGTACTGCTCGGGGTCACGATTTTATCCTTTGTTACGTGCCCAATACAACAAATATCTTTCATTCTTATTACATTTTACGGATGCAAAGGTACTGCAAATCGAGAATAATACAAAAAAAAATGGGAATTATTTTGTTTTGTTCGCATTTTAATGTACCTTTGCATCGAGAAAAAGCAACTTTTAAAGTTTTATCTAGAATAGATATAAAGAAACATTATGTGGTTTGATAATTTAATCAACGTGCATTCGGCGGTGCAAGGCATCGTCATCCTGTCTTTGATTTGTACTTTGGGTCTTGCCCTCGGCAAGATTCATGTCAAAGGAATCTCCCTTGGCATAGCCTTCGTATTCTTCGTGGGTATTATAGCGGGGCATCTAGGGCTCTCTATTGACCAGAATATGCTGGAGTTTGCAGAAAGCTTCGGCCTTACCATGTTTGTGTATGTGCTGGGTCTTTATGTGGGTCCTAACTTCTTCGGTTCGATGCGTCACGAAGGCATTTCACTCAATCTCTGGAGTCTGGCTGTCATCCTGGTGGGAACCTTGTTCTCGCTCGGCTTGTGCTGGATTTTGCCAATCAGTCTGCCTGATATGATGGGCATCCTGTGTGGCGCCACGACCAATACGCCTGCCCTTGGTGCTGCCCAGCAGGCGTTGCAGCAGTTGGGCTTGCCTAGCGAAGGTGCGGCTCTGGGCTGTGCCGTTACTTATCCTTTGGGTGTTGTGGGCGTTATCCTGGCGATGATGCTCTTGCGCAAACTCTTTGTGAAACCGGAAGATCTGGAGATTCGCAATAATGATGATGACGACCATACGTCTATCGGACAATATGTAATCGTGAATCCTGCCCTGAACGGCAATACCATCGCAGAGATTACGATGATGACGCATCGCAAGTTCATCATCTCCCGTGTGTGGAGAGGCGAACAAGTGATAGTTCCTCAGGCTGATACGGTTCTTCATACGAATGATAATGTACTCGTGGTTACCAATAAGGATGAGGTTTCGGCGATGCAGATTCTCTTCGGAAAGAAGGTGGATAAGGAGTGGAATAATGATAAGGTAGACTGGAATGCGATAGATGCGAAGGTAGAAAGCCGCATTATCGTTGTTACCCGTCCGGGACTGAACGGCAAGCGCCTGGGCAGTCTGCAGATGCGAAATTCCTATGGCGTGAATGTGAGCCGAGTGCTTCGTGGTGATATCCGTCTGCTTGCTACAGATGACCTCCGTCTGCAGTACGGCGACCGACTGACGGTAGTTGGCGACCCTACGAGTATCGACCATGTAGAACAGTTTCTGGGTAATGCCGTAAAGACCCTGAACGAGCCGAACCTCGGCGCTATCTTCCTCGGAATCATTCTCGGTCTTGCCGTAGGAACCATTCCTCTGGATATTCCTGGAATGACGGCTCCTGTGCGTCTGGGTATTGCCGGTGGTCCTATCGTGATGGGTATTCTGATTGGTGCGCTGGGGCCTCGTGTGCATTTCATCTCTTACATGACGCGAAGTGCGGGGCTGATGCTGCGAGAACTGGGTCTTGCCCTCTATCTCGGTTGCTTGGGCCTGGCGGCAGGTGGACAGTTCTTCGAGACGGTGGTCCGTCCGGAAGGTTTGATGTGGGTAGGCATCGGTTTCCTTATCACGGTTGTGCCTGTGGTTATCGTAGGTCTCATCATCCTGAAGACCAAGAAGTATGACTTCGGCAGTATCTGCGGAATCCTCTGTGGAAGTATGGCGAATCCGATGGCGCTTACTTACGCCAACGAGACGCTCGACGGTGATACGCCAAGCATCAGTTATGCTACGGTTTATCCGCTCGGCATGTTTATCAGAGTGGTGATAGCTCAGGTTATCGTGATGTTCTTTGTCTGATGTTACGATGTTTTCATCTGTTTCTGCGGATTCTGTCATCCGCAGATATGAAGAAAGGCTGGTTTCGGTTAGAAATCAGCCTTTCTTGTTATAGTTATCTTCTTTCCCGTCATCGGGTGCTCAAATGTGATTTCCTCTGCATGAAGATGCAGTCTTGTTGCCGGCTCGTTGCCGTAGAGCGGATCGCCGATGATAGGGGCATTCAGACCTTCCTGATGAGCACAATGCACTCTCAGCTGGTGCGTTCTGCCTGTTTTAGGATAGAGCGCCAGGCGAAGATGGGTATCGTCAATACGCTCTAGAACCTCGTATTCTGTAATGGCTTCCTTGCCCTGTTCGCGGTTTACCATCTGTCGTGGACGGTCTAGGAAATCTGCCATTAGAGGAAGCGAGATGTAACCTCTTCCGCTTTCTGCTTCTTTCAGAATCCGGTTGCACGATTCCTTGTCTTTTCCGCAAACGATGGCTACGTACTTCTTCTGAACCCGATGATTCAGAAACTCCTTCTGCAGGCGATGATAGGCAAACTCGGTCTTGGCAATAATCATCAGTCCGCTTGTTGCCATGTCCAGACGGTGGACGATGAGCGGACCGGTAGCTTCCTGATATTTCCTGCGCATCAGAGCGTAGACGGAAGGCTGGGCTGCATCTTTCCCCGGAACCGAGAGTAAACCCTCGGGCTTATAGATGACTGCCAGTTCACGGTCTTCGTAGAGCGTTTCCACCTTATTATATATAGTAGTTTCGGTCTGTTGGGTTTCAAAGACAGTTTTAGGCAGCATCCAATGTAGTATCGGTTTGCATTTTCCGTTGCAGGCAGGATAAAACTGAAGATGATGTCTGATTTCTTCTTTCGGACTCTCTCCCCACCAGAACATCGCCATCTGCAGAGGCTTGTAGCCATGCAGGTAAGCGTATTGCAGGAGTTTCGGCTCGCAGCATTCTCCACTTCCGGCAGGTGGAATCTTAACCGCCTCGTCCTTGAAAATCTCCAGCAGATCCTTGGTTTCTCCTTCCGCATTCAGCATCTGGAATTTCGAAAACAGCCATTGCTGAAGTGCTTCTGATAGCTCTTTGCGGAGCTTTTTCGCCCTGTTCAAGTCCTTTTCGTAGTTTTCATATAGCGTTTCGTACGCCGTCTTTTCGTTTATCGACTTTTTCAGCCTCTTCAGTTCAGCCTTCATAAACTGGCTCTCTTTTATCATCGCCTCTTCCTCTTCCTGGCTCAGAGATTTTCCAGCAGAAAGGGCTTCCTGGCGCCTTGCATCTCGCTTTTCTTTCGCTTCTTTTATCTTTGTCTGATAGTTTGCGATAACTTCCTGGCGCTTTTGCTGTAAATCATCAATTAGGCTTTTTGCCTTTTTCAGGGTTTCGTTGGCTTCAAACTGTCTGATTTGCTGGTTCATTTCCGAAATCTCAGCCTCATGTTTCTTGAAATATCCGTCGGGTTGGAGATAATCGAATACGGCTGGAACAAACCCTTCCCAGTCGCTTCTGCCGCCAATCTGTCCGCTATAAGCTCTCAGATAGCCAATCTTACTGTTGTCGGCTTCTACGATAAGTACGCCGAACATCTTTCCACGATCTATTTCCTCCCGCCAGTCGTTTCGCTGTGAGAGTTCATCCTGCAACTCTCTGCATGCTTCGATGCAGAGCGGATGAGGTTCGTAGCTGAATGGATTGTTCATCCTTTCAGGTATATTATTTAGTTCTATATTTTTGAATAAATGCATTTCCATGCTACAAAGATACACATTTAAACGCGTTTTAGTTCATATTTTATATAAAAAACCTGTTGGCGGAATTAAAAAACCGCCTGAAAATTAGTATATTTTTATGGAGAAAAAAGTTGTGCATCTCGTTGATTTTTAGTAACTTTGTAGTGTCCAATTATAAAGTTATATATTTCACGCTATGCACAACTTGTATGCAAATTTCGTAAAAATTCTTGAGATATGCAAGGATTTCTCCAAAAATTTAGTTAATGAGCTAGGAAATATTCCTCGCCCAGGAGTCGTACCACGTTTTTCAGACCTCGAAGTTGTTGCTTTGAGCTTGACAGCCGAGCATCTTAGCATCGACAGTGAAAACAACTTGTTCGATAGGCTGAAGGAGTATAAGGCAGATATGCCAAATCTGATTTCTCGACGCCAGTTCAATGACAGGCGAAAGTTCACTGCGGAACTATGTGAGAAGATTCGTAAGCGCATAGCGTCAAAGATGGATGGTGCAGAAGAATATTTCTGCATAGATTCCAAACCAATAGAGGTGTGTCGCTTGTCCAGAGGCTTGCGTTGCAAGATGAAAGGAACAGACGTAACAAACTCTCCTGCATTTGGCTATTGCGCTACTCAGAAGATATACTACTTTGGGTATAAACTCCACGCTGTCTGTGGGTTAAGTGGAGTTATCCACTCGTATGACCTGAGTCCAGCTAATGTTCATGACATTCATTTTCTTAAAGATGTAAAGTTTCAATTCCATGACTGTTGCATCCTTGGCGATCGAGCTTACCTCAGTGCGGAACTACAGCAAGACTTGTTTTCTTCTGTAGGCATCAAGTTGGAAGTTCCATATCGCTTGAACATGAAGAATTGGCGACCAACATTTAAGCCTTATGCTAAGGCGAGGAAGAGAATCGAGACAAATTTCTCTCAACTTTGTGATCACTTCATGCTCTTCCGAAACTATGCTAAGCAAACACTAGGACTGTTTACCCGAATCATCGGGAAAATCAGCGCATTTACAGTCTTGCAATATATTAATTATGTAAACAACAGACCGGTTGGCAGGGTTAAGTATGCGCTAAATTAATTCCGCCAACGGGTATAAAAAATGAGTTTTTCAGTTATTTTTTTGTCTATTTGGATTTTTTGTTGTACTTTCGCAACTGAAACATAAATTCATTTAAATAGTCTATCATGGTAAGTGTATATAGAAAGATAATGACGATGCAGATTAAGAACGGACTGTGCCTTCTGTGGCTATTCGTTCTGATGCTGCTGTTTGCCGCTTGTTCTCATCGGCAGAAGGGTGATGAGTCGTGGCATAAAGATATCGATGAATTTGTGTCCGGTCACCAATCTCTCATGCAGAGTCATCCTGATTCGATGATCATGCTGATAAGAAATTTCAAATGTGAAGGTAATCCCGATAAAAGCGATCAATGGAAAAAATTATTAATAGCTAAATGTTATTATATGAAGGGGGCTGATGCCCAATGCCAGTCGTTGATAGATTCGGTTAACGCTTATTGCAAACAAACTCCTGACAACAGAATTCTTTCTTGTGCTGATAATCTGCAAGGCATACTTTTGCTGGTTTCCGGCAAGAGGAAGGAGGCTTTGAATTATTATGAGAAAGCTTATCATGAAATCATGAACCTTGACAGTTGCGGCGAGGCGATTGATGTATGTATCAATATTGCCGATGCGTCCAGACAGATGGGTAAGCTGGCGGATGCTTCTTCCTGGTATCGCCGTGCCTATTTCCTGGCAGATTCTCTGAATCAGCATGAAGCCCAGAACAGTATTCTCTCAGGACTGGGACAGGTTTATAATGATTTGCAGAACTATCAGCTGGCGCATCATTATTTCCAGAAGGCTGAACGCCTGTATCCGCCAAAGAATCCGAAAGATGTTCATTTCTTTTACAACAGTTGGGGAAATGTGTACAGCAGTCAGGAAAAACCGGCTGAGGCTCTGAAATGCTTCCTGAAGGCTCAAAAGGCTACACGGCAGATGGAACAGCCCCTGGCAACGGCTATTGTTGATGCTAATCTCGGACAGACTTATCTGGAACTCAACCGGTTGGATTCTGCACAGAAATATCTGACTCTTACCACGAAATTCTTCTTTGCCCAGCCCTCCATGCAGAGCGATGTACAGTTCTATGTGGATGGGTTGAATGCATCTCTGGCTCTGAAGCAGGATAGTCTGGCTAAGGCTACTGAGATTTTGAACAAGCCATACGATCTCTCCAAGATGTCGCCTAATTATCTTTACCTTTATCATAAGGGACTGGCGGCTCTTTGTGAGCGCAAGGGACAATATGCCAAGGCTCTGCAATATCAGAAACTGATGAATCAGTACGACGATTCGCTCCGTAACGCTACGATGGTTTCGAATGTTCAGGAGAATGAATTGAGATTCAAGCAGGATACGGCCATCGTTCGCCGTGATTTATCCCTTAGCACCACGCAAGCAGAGGTAAGATCCTTTAGAGTCATCCTGCTCCTGATTATCGGCTTGCTGGTAATGAGCGTATTGGCTCTCATCGCTTTCCTCCGTTACAAATGGTTGCGCAGCAAGCATCAGCATCATGAGGAGATGAACCGGATGATGGCTCTGAAGATGGAGAATGTGCGCAATCGTTTCCCGCCTCACTTCGTGTTTAATGTGCTCAATATCTTTGTCTCTAATCTTCCGAAGGAAGTTGATGTCAAGCCGCTTCAGCTCCTGATACAGGTACTGCGTGCCTACTTGCTTTCTTGCGATAAGATGGCGGTAAGTTTGGAAGAGGAACTGCAGATGGTGACGAGCTATTCTACTCTTCGCCATGAAACCAATCCGTTCCTTCCGATGCCTCAGTTCCATGTTGCCAAGGATGTGGATATGAAGCTCATGCTGCCGTCTATGATTATCCAGATTCCTGTAGAGAATGCTTTGAAACATGCTTTTGTGGGAATGAAAGAGACGGAAGATAAGCCTTTGCTGGATGTAAACATCTGGGTTGAGGACGATATGCTCCGCATAGATGTTACAGACAACGGATGTGGAGTTTCGGGTACCGTTGGCAAGAAAAAGAAAAATTGTGCTGCCAGTACGGGAACCGGATTGAGAATTCTGAACAGTACCATCGAAATGCTTAATGCAAGCAACGAACGCAAGATGTTTTTCAAGATGCAGAGCAACAGAGGAGCATCAGAAGAGAAGGGTGGTACCAGGAATAGAGGAATATGTGTAAGTATCGGAGTTCCATGTAATTACGATTATAATGTCTTTAAGTAAGAAACTTTTCATAAGAATTTAAAACGAAATAACATGCAAGATAGAATTAAGGTTGTGATTGTGGACGATGAACCACAGAGCATCCACAGGTTGCAGGATGATTTGGCAACTCTGGAAGATTTTGAGGTGATTGCCACATCCTCTTCGGCGGTATCGGCAAAGAATCTGGTGATGAGCATACAGCCCGATGTGCTGTTCATCGATGTTGAAATGCCTGGACAGACGGGTTTTGAGGTGTTGCAATCTCTGAGAGATGAAATTCCGATGGAACTTATCGTAGTATTTTACAGCGCCTTCGATAAGTATATGATTGATGCGCTCAGAGCCTCTGCCTTCGATTTCCTGTTGAAACCTTATCAGCAGGATGAGTTTGAACTGGTGGTAGACCGAATCCGGCAGAAAATGAAAGATGGAGATGATGTGGATGAAGATGCTTCTTCCGTTCCAGAGTCCTCTTCCTGTTCTTCTGAATCAGTCTTGGCTTCTCAGAAGGCTCAGGATTTTTCGGGAATGAATGGGATGCTGGGAACAGCAGCCAAGCGTCTTGCCATTCAGACCATTTCGGGTTTATTGATGTTGAAGCCCGATGATGTGTTCAGTTGCACTTTTGATGAGGTTACTCATCTTTGGCAGTTGAAGTTGTCGAATGGGCAGGTTTATAAATTGAAGAGGCAGGTCACGGCAAAGACCATCCTTTCCATGTCGCCTTCTCTGGCTCAGGTGCGTCAGGATTGCATCATCAATCTCGATTATCTTCTCTGCATCGAGAATTATACGCTCCGCTGCATCTTTTCTCCTCCCTTCGACCAGGAAGAAATCACGGTTTCCCGCCGCTGCTATAAGGCGGTAAAGGATCAGTTGGAGATATTGTAGGAATCGGAAAAAAGAAAAGAACGTGCAAAATATAGTTTTTGCACGCCCTCTTCTTCTATGTTTTTATTCTTCAGTAATTCCCCAATCCAATAGCCCTTTGCCTTCCTCGTCCAGTTCGATGCCGAGGCCTATCACCTTTCGCTTGTTAACCATGAAAGGCTCCAGGTATTTTTTATTCAGTATCTGCTGGATGGCAGCCTTCTTTCCACCATTGTTTTTCAGTTTCAGTTCTATCACGTAGATGTAGCGTGAAGTTTGGGCGATGAGGTCGATTCTTCCTGTTGCAAGCATATGCTCTACCTCCACTTTCAGACCGATGGCATTCAGAATAGTACTGATGATGAGACGGTAGCGCTCTTCCATATCCATCGAGGCAAGTTTCTTGTTGCTGTAAGGCACATCGGCAACCAATGCTTTCAACGTTTTCATGGCATCTGCGATTTGCCCGGTACCCAATTGGCGGAACAGACTGCCTTGCAGACTGATAATATCGCTTTCTGATTTCATGGTCAGGCTTGGCAGTACAACCTCGTAAAGAGCTTGTTTCACTTCCTGATTTGGGAAACCTAAGAAATAGCCAAATTCATCGCTCGACTTGATGGTAAGGTATCCCGTCTGATAGAGAAAGAGTTCGGCACCACCATTTATTACGTCAGAACTCTCAAGAGTCTTGCGTAAAATCGGACAATTTTCGAAATTCCGTAAGCGCAACTCCATGTTATCTACAAACTTAGGTAGCATGGAGGTAGCTCCTGATGAAACCCAGAAACAGCTTAAGTCTTGTGTGTCGAGCGCGTTGAGAAGACTGAAAGGATTGTAGATGTCCACCATGTTTCTGCGACTGAAATGGTAGCCATCGTAGTAATCCTTCAGATTATCATGAGTTTGCTGCAGGGTCCACTCGTTCACTTCGGCCATTCTTTCCAGTTCTGGCTTGAAGTTTTCCCCGATTTCTTCTTCTGTAATACCGCAAATGGCAGCATATTCTGGAAGGAAACTGATATTGGTCAGGTTGTTGAGTACCGAGAAAAGAGAAATCTGGGTAAACTTGGTGATACCCGTAATGAAGACGAAACGTTGGTACGCATCATCAGCTTTCAAGATGGAAAACACGCTTCTATATACTTCTGTGCAACCCTCATGCTCGGGAGTTTTCCACGAGTGCTGGAGAGGAGAGTCGTACTCATCGATAAGAATGGCAACCTTGAGCCCTGTTTGCTCATAGGCGGTTTTAATGATGAGGTCGAAGCGGTTTCCTAGTGAATCTGTTGGTTTGATATGGATGCCATATAATTTCTCATAAACATCAAAAGTTCGATCCAGGTATGCCTTAACTTCATTTGCAGTCGCTCCCCCTCGGCTCATGTCGAATCGAATAACCGGGTACTGTTTCCATTCCTTCTCCAACTCCATGATTTTCAGTCCTTCGAAGAGCTCTTTCCTTCCTTCGAAGTAAGCCTGGAGTGTATCAACAAGCACAGACTTACCGAATCGGCGAGGACGGCTCAAGTAATTATACTTTAAACCTTGGTTCGCCAATTTCCAAACCATGTCAGTTTTGTCAACATAGAGGTATCCTTCCTCTCTGATAACATTGAAAGACTGTATGCCTACCGGCAGCTTTCTGCATTCATTGTTTGCCATAATCTTTTCTCCTATTCCTATCTTTAGCCGCAAAGATACGGCTAATTTTTGAATCATGCAAGTTTTTGGCAATTAAAAAGATGTAAATAGATACCTGATAAAAGAATATATTGTACATGCTCTAGAAAAATGCATTTTTTCTTGGTTTTTTCACGGAAAAAACTTACTTTTGCACCATAATAGAGGAGAATTATAACAAAAAGGTGGAATGATTTGCTTATCACCACAACATTTAAACCCCATTAGTTATGACGGAAGATATTAATATGTTGACATTCGATAACTTTATTCAAAAGATTAAGTCTATCAAGACATATCGCAGTAACGCCAATAAGGAATACAAGGTAGTTAAGGTAAACAAGACCGCATTGGTACTTAGAGATCAGCGCACTAAGGCTGATTTTGAAGTACCAGCAGCCCAAGTATTCGCTGCCATGAAAGAACTTGGTATTGAAAACTGCACGGTTCTTAAAATGCGCCAGTATGTAGGAACACATGCTGCACCAGCCTCTGCCGCCCTCATCTTCTGGGCTTTCGGACGAGGACAGGTTCAGGCAGCAATAAAAAAGTTTGCCGATTTGACGGTTAGGATAATAAGAGAACAGCAAAAACGGAAATAGTAAATCTGGCAACCTGTACGGTTGAAAGCGCTTCTATTGACAATATATACGCAAGTTTGCTCCACGCGCCCTGGGCTAGGAGCTTTTGAGCCTTCAGCCCGTACTTGAACCACATGCGAAAGTTCTGTTAATAATTGATTGTAGATTTTACGTCTCATAACTTCCTGGTATTCTTATTGTTGCACGTATCCTAGCTTTCAAAGGGCTAGATTTTACACGTTTCCTAGGTTTTGTAATCTTATATTTTACACGTTTCCTAGGTTTCCGTAGGTGCAAAAATGCACATTTCCTAGGATAAGGAGATGCTTTTCCCTGAGATTCTTATCGTTTTTGATGTTTTTTACGTTAATATCAATGATGAGGGGCCAAGATAGCATAATACGCTGGCAAACCATTTCTGTATACGCCCTTATAAGTTTTTTCCTCTTTTTATCCCTCACATCCCTCACGTTTCCTCTTTTTAAATCTTTAAACGTTTGATAATGAGGTAATTATCTCTTCTGTATAGCGTAATGGATATTCCCGTTTCCGGAGTATCTATCACGCTATTTAAGTATCAGTATATTAGTGTATTAATGCGCGTGGTGTATGTAAATCGTGATGGATGATAGATAATTATCTAAAACTTATTCACGAATATGGTTGCGCTGGGTTACGAATATGGCTGTGCTGGGTTACGAATATGGTTGCGCTGGGTTACGAATATGACTGCATCGGGTTACAGATATGACTGCGTAGGCTAACGGAGCCGTATCCGTAGGCTTACCGAGACGTCTGTATCAACTAACTGAGACGTCTGAACTCGCTGACTGAACTACTTGAGTTAGCAGATTGAGCTACTTGAGTTAGCAAACTGAGCCACTTGAGAATTTTTCTTCATGTGCTTGCGTGCAACCATAGAAAAAATCAATTACGAAAACTCATTTGATTTCGATGCGGAGGGAATCCTTGTTGAATCGGATGCCGTCACGATTGATGAATCTGGATAAGGAACCATCGGCAGCCAGTTCTTTAGGAGTACCAATAGAAAAACGGCTTTCTTCCATCAGCCAGAGACGGTCGGAGAGCTGGAGCGCCAACTCTACGTCATGGGTTGACAGTAATATGGATTTATGCTGTTCGTGCGCCAGGCGACGGAGCATCTGTAGGGTTTCTATCTTGCTGGGGAAATCGAGGAAGGCGGTTGGCTCGTCCAGGATGATGATGCGGGTTTGCTGTGCTAGGGCTTTGGCTATCATTACCTTCTGGCGCTCACCATCGCTCAGTTCGCTGATGTTTCTCTGGGCAAGATGCTGAATGCCCGTTTCCTGAAGAGCAGAAGCAACAATCTGCTTGTCGGCAGCAGATAATGTGCCCCAGAAACCGGTATAGGGAGAACGGCCTATGCCAACAATCTCTTCTGCTGAGAGCTGGGCATGGTCTGTCTTCGATGTGAGAACGATGCTGATTTCTCTGGCGAGTTCCTGGGCTGAGAAATCGGAAAGAGATTTGTCCTGAATCAGGATTTCGCCATCAAGCGCTGGCTGAAATCCGGCTAAAGTTCTGAGTAAGGTAGATTTGCCCATTCCGTTGGCTCCGATGAGACAGATCAGTTCACCGGCTTGGAGCGAGGCATGAACAGGTGAGGCTATCGCCCGGAGCCGATGCTTCGAACGATAGCCTATAATCAGATTCTTTAATGTAATGCTTGATACCATCTAAAGAATATTTTCACCTTGAAACTTTACTCCCTGATAGAAAAAAGGAAGAATTACTTGGCAGCCAAAACCTCAACCTCTACGAGGGCACCCTTTGGCAACTTCTCTACAGCTACGGCAGAACGGGCTGGATATGGCTGGCTGAAGAACTCGGCATATACCTCGTTCATGGCTGCGAAATCGTCCATGCTGTTCAGATAAACTGTAGTCTTAACCACATGAGAAAGGTCGGTACCTGCTGCCTTCAGGATGTTCTGGGCATTGGTGAGGCTCTGGCGAGTCTGCTCCTTGATGCCGCCTTCTACGAAATTGCCTGTTGCAGGGTCGATAGGAATCTGACCCGATGCAAAAACAAAACCATTTACTTCGATAGCCTGGCTATATGGACCGATAGCTGCAGGCGCATTGTCTGTGTGAATTGCGTTCATAATTTATTTTCTTTTTCTATTATTAAACCATTCTAGATGCAAAGATAAGCATTTTTTCCCATAATAGGCCTGTTTCGCATCAAAATTTAATAAGTTTTCTTACTATATTCGCTCGGTGTACATCCAAATTGCTTCTTGAAGCTGGTTGAGAAGTGGGAGAGAGTGTTGAATCCCGTCATGTAGGCAATCTCCGAGATGTTGTACTTCCCTTCCACGATGAGGGTGGCGGCACGATTGAGCTTATAGGTCTTGAAGAAGACGCTTGGATTCTCTCCTGTGAGTCCCTTGACCTTGTAGTAGAGCTTTGTGCGGGAGATGTGCATCAGTTTCGTTACCTTGTTGACATCCAATTCCGAGTTGGCTAGTTCCTGCTCCATCATATGATAGAGTTCGTCCATGAAGAGTTTGTCTTGTGGCGACAGCACTTCTTCCACGTTCTTGTCGGTCTCCGTGGCGTTGGTTAGGATGGTCTTGGTCTTCTCACGGTTGGTGAGTTGTGAGTAGATCATTGCCAGGAGAACCTTGGGGGTGAATGGTTTGGTAACGTAGGCATCTGCTCCACTGTTCAGACCCTCCACTTGGTTTTCGGTGGTGGTCTTTGCCGTTACCAGGATGACTGGGATATGGCAGAGTTGGATGTCTTGCTTGATTTCCTTGCAGAGATCATAGCCGCTCATTCCCGGCATCACCACATCGCTGAGGATGAGGCTAGGTTCTTCCTCCCTTGTCGCCTTCAGGGCGCTCTCGGCATCGAAACGATAGATGATGCGATAGGATGATGCCAGGAGGGTGCGAAGATAATGCACCACTTCGGTGTCGTCATCTACGATGAGTATTTTCGGACGGTTGTCTGTACTGTTATCTTGACTTACCTTGTCTGCCACTTTCTGACTGTCGTGCAGTGGAAAAGCCATCTTCTGGTCTTGCTCCAAAGGGGCTTTCTCGTTGGTGGCATAGAGGCTCTCATCGGTAGGCAGGGTAACGGTGAAGATGGCTCCCTGGCAGTCCTTGCGATTGCCCGCCTTTAAATCGCCATGGTGAAGGACGGCTAGGCTGCGGGCATAGTAGAGTCCGATGCCAGTACCCCAGTTGATGGTGCCTGTGGACTGGTTGTTCAACTGATAATATCGCTTGAAGATATTCTCCACCTCATTCTGTGGGATTCCCTTGCCTGTATCAGCCACCGTGATGGTGATAATCTGTTCTCCCTTGTTAGTGGTACCGGTGTCGAAAGATACATCTATCTTACCGCCACGAGGGGTAAACTTCATGGCGTTGGACATCAGGTTGTTGATAATCTTTTCCAGTTTGTCGGAATCCAGAAGCATCAGGTAAGAACCTTCTAGTCCGTGACAGTTCAAGGTGATACCTTTCTCCTCTGTATTCACGATGAAGAGGTCCATGATGCGCTTCATCTCGGTGATAATGTCGGTTTGCTTGACGTGCAAGCGGAGCGTGTCGTTCTCCAACTTGTTGAAGTCGAGCAACTGGTTGACGAGTCTCAGCATTCTATCCACGCTTCGGTTGATGATGTTCAATAGCAACTTGTCATGCTTGTTGATGCTTTCACTTTCACAGAGTTGTTCCACTGGTCCCGAAATCATGGTGAGTGGTGTCCGGAACTCATGCGAGATGTTAGCGAAGAAACTCATGTTCATCTTGTTGACGCGCAGTTCTTGCTCCTTCTCATCCTTAGCCTTTTGAACCATGTTCTTCTCGATGCTGATGCGCATCTTCTGCCGATAGATCACGAAGCCGACGCATCCCATTATAATAAGGTATAGGCACCATGCCCACCAAGAGTTCCAAGGCTCAGGGGCGATGCTTACCTGTATGCTTTTTTCGGCGATGATATTGTCGGAGTCGTTGCCTACCATCTTGACCTTGAAGGTATAGTTGCCAGCTGGCAGATTAGAGTAGTACGCCTCGTTGTTATTGCCTGCATCAATCCATGTATTGTCGAATCCTGCCATTTGGTAGAAGTAATGGATGTGCTTGTAGTCGCTGTAGTCGATGGCAGAAAAGGCGATGCTGAAGCTGTTCTGTTTGTAGCTTAGGTGGATATGGGGTGATTCTTCCATACTCTCCTCGATACATCCATTCTTGCTAGGAAGCATAATCTCATTATGTACCTTGAGTGTTTCGAAAAGCAGACTTATCTTTTGGTTCGTGTTTACGTTTTGTGGATTGAAGATGGTGAGTCCCTGGGTACCGCCGAAGATGAGAGTTCCATCTGACAGCTTGCACGATGCCCTATCGTAGAATTGGAAGCCTTTCACACCGTCAGCCTCGTTGTAGGTGATTACCTTTTCTGTTTTTCCATCTACCTTGTTGAGTCCATACAGCGTACTGACCCAAATGTTTCCATCTCTATCTTCCTCGATGCTTGAAATGTCGGAGCAGGAGATTCCTGCTATGGTGGTCAGCTTGCGGCTCTTTGCGTCATACTTCAAGAGTCCGTTGGTAACTGTACCCAACCAGATGTTGCCCTTGCGGTCTTGATAGTTCTTGGTTGGGATATACACATTTCGCTTGATGCACTTCTTCCAGTCATCCGGATTCACTTTAAACTCTTGGACATCGAAGTTGTCTCCCTTCATTTCCAGGATAGGTTTGTAGAAGGCAGATATGAGCATGCTGCCATTCTGTAAGAGCATGATGCTGGGAATGAAGCAGAAAGTGGTAGGGAAGAGTTGTTTTTTGGTCATCTCTCCACTTTGTGCTGAAATGCAGTAGATGTTGACGGATGCCGTGGATACCCAGATGTTTCCCTTTGCATCTTGGCTGATGTCCATAGGCATGAAGCAAGGGTAGGAGGCTACCTTGTTGAGATTGTTGCCATCGTATTGGTACTTTGCCACATGGTCGCCATTGGCTAGCCATAGATGATTGCTGCTATCCACAAAGATGTTGATGATGGCATTCTTCTTGTTGCCGTTGCTGTAGGAAACCATCGGTATGTCCTTGAGTTGCTGGGTTTGCAAGTCATACATATAGAGTCCGTTCTTCTTGGTAGAAATCCAAAGGTGGTGATTCCTGTCGGCGGCTACGGAGAGTACGGGCTGTTTGCCGATGGCACGTTGAAGGGCAGGCATGCTGTTAAACATATCCTTGTATCTGTAGATGGTTTTTACGCCATCGTCTTCAGACCCGAGCCAAAGGTTGCCCTTGGAGTCGGTTAACATCTTGTTGACTTGCATATCAGGCTCTTCGAATGGGAAATTCTTGTCGCTTTGTGGCAGGATGGTTCCCTCCTGGGCATTGAAATAGAGTAATCCGTGCTTGGTGGTGCTAAGCAGAAGGTTGCCTTTTGCGCCATACGGATGGATGCAGTTGACCATGTCGTTGGGGATTTGCAAGCCTTGCAATGCTGCAGGAAGACCCCCCATTTCCTAGTATCCGTATCAAAGAGCTGCATTCCATTGTAGCCAGAGATGTAGAGCTGATGCCCATCGAGGAGAAAAGAGGCGATGGGATAACTCTGTACAGGGCTTTGGACGATAAGTTTGAGGTCTTGGGTGCGATATCCCTTGACAGAGTAAGAGGTAACAATCCACATCACATCTTTTCGGTCTATATGGCAAGAGTAGTTATAGCAGTTCTTCTCCACCATCTTGGAGAGCTTGATGATGGCTGTGTTGGTATTTTCGTCATATTGATATAGGTCTGTCATCGTGAGGAAGAAGATTCTTCCCTCCTTGTCTTCCAGGATTTTTTCGATGTTCTTGTTAGAGCCATTGATACTTACTCGGTTGAAATTGCCATTGGCCTGGTATAGGCATACGCCATAGACGGTGGCTACCCAGAGTCGGTTGTGGGAGTCACGATAAATGTCGGTAATATGGTTGTCGGGCAATCCCAGTGAATCGTCCACGCAGTAGTATTGGTGATACTGGTTGCCATCATACTTGTTGAGACCACGGAAGGTACCTATCCAGATTTGTCCGTATTTGTCTTCGCAGATGCTCATCACCTTTTGGTTGGAGATATGATCAGACAGGACGAGGTTCTTCTCGGTTGAAGAGACTTCGGGGATGTCTTTTTGGTCCTGGCAAGCAGTAAGAAGAAGGGCTGCCAAGAGGATGAGTACGTTATAAAATACCTTTGTTCGTTTCATAATCGATGGTTTTGATAGTTGCTGCAAAAGTACTATAAAACCTTGATATATACAAGGTTTATAAGAGTTTTTTAACAAATATGCAAGTTTTTGAACATATAGAAAACCCCATTTTGAACAAAAACGTAACACAAAAAAACAAGTTAGAAAAAGGTGTATGATAAAAAGTACTACCTTTGCAGCCGTAAACAATTAACTGATTTACAAGAATAAAAGCTTAACTAATAAAGTATTATCTTTAATGAGTAAAATCTATGAGAAAAATGAATGATTACAGAAGGTTCCTGACCTTCGTGTTCTTATTGATGATTTCCGGTTCTGCTGCCTTGGCGCAGGAACTGATGAAAGTGACGGGTCTGGTTGTTGACCAGAATGCTGAGCCTCTGATCGGTGTTACCATCAAGGTAAAGGACGACCCCAAGGGTGGAGCCGTCACAGGATTGGATGGAGATTTCTCCATCATGGTACAAAAAGGAAAGACCTTGGTCTTCTCTTATCTAGGTTATCAGACTAAAGAGGTGGCAGCCATCACCTCCAAGTTGAAGGTAAATATGAAGGAAGACAACAAGGTGCTGGATGAGGTTGTAGTAGTAGGATATGGTGTACAGAAGAAGAGTTCTGTAACAGGTGCCATCTCTCAGGTGAAGAAAGAGGATATGGAAAATCGTACCATCACCAATGCCAAGTCTGCTCTTCAGGGTAAGACCGCAGGTGTACAGATTGTCTCTTCTTCTGCTCGTCCGGGTGCATCACCAACCGTTCGTATCCGTGGTTTCTCTTCCAATGGTTCTTCCGATCCTCTCTATGTAGTAGATGGTGTGCGCCTAGGCGATATTAGTGGTATCGATCCTAATGACATAGCATCTATGGAAGTGTTGAAGGATGCCGCTTCTGCTGCCATATATGGTGCTGAGGCAGGTAATGGCGTGGTTCTCATTACTACGAAGAAAGGTACTGTGGGTAGTGGAAAGATAACATATGATTTCCAATATACCATCGAATCGCTTGCTAAAAAGCCTAAGTTGCTCAATGCCGAAGAATATATCCAATATATGAAAGAAGGTAAGACCTTTACCGAGGATTATCTCTTGAAGAATTGGGATGGAACAACCAATACCTCCTGGGTAGATGCCATCTATGGTAAGGGTAAGATGCAGAAGCACAACCTGGGCTTTATGGGTGGTAACCAAAATGGCAACTACTATCTTTCGCTTACTTATCTTGACAATGATGGTATGGTAAGAGGTAATAATGACCTCTATCGTCGTCTCACCGCTACCATCAATGCTGAATATCAGATCAAGCCATGGTTGAAGGTGGGCACTACTAACCAGATTGAAAAGTATAACGTTCGTTCTGTTTCAGAGGGTACTGAGTATGGTTCTATGATGGCAGCTGTGCTTTCTATGGATCCATTGACTCCTGTCACCTATGCTCCAGATAATCTCCCAGCCCACATGGCAAAAGCTTTGGCCGATGGCAAGCACCTCTTGACAGATGCCAATGGTAACTACTATGGTGTGTCTGCTTTCTATAACGGTGAGCAATACAACCCATTCGTGATGCGTGACAATGGCATATCTCGCAACAGTGGATTCAATGTGAATGGTTCCATTTATGCAGATTTCAAGCCTATCAAGGATCTTGTGATTACTTCTCGCTTTGGTTACCGTTTGTCGGGTACTCGCAGTTCTTCCACTTCACTTCCTTACTATGGAAATCAAACGCAAAGCCGTAATTATGTAGATCAGAGTGCAACTTCTTCTACCTCTATTTATTATCAATGGGAAAACTTTGCCAACTATATGAAGAAGTTTGGTGACCATACCGTGAATGCCATGGTTGGTATGTCTTTCCAAGAATCTACCTATGATTACGTGCAGGGTGGTTTGCAGGCTAATGGTGAAGACGCTGTCAAGAAAAACAATCCATTGTTCTACTATCTGAATTTCGCATCCGCTTCTGCTACCAAGTCTGTAGGTGGTGAGAAAACTCGCTCAGCCAAGTATTCTTACTTTGGTCGTTTGAGTTACGATTATAAAAATCGTTATTATCTGCAGGCTTCCCTCCGTGCAGATGCTGCCGACTTATCTAAGCTTCCAGCTACCAATCGTTGGGGATATTTCCCAGCTGTGTCTGGAGGTTGGACCATTTCTGAGGAAAAGTTCTTCGAGCCTTTAAGAGATGTTGTGGCTAGTTTGAAATTGCGTGCCAGCTGGGGCCAGAATGGTAGCTTGGCTGCCTTGAGTGGCTATGCCTACAGCACCGATATGGCGCAGGGTAGCATTTATCCGTTAGTTCCTGGTAATAATTATACAACTTCTGTTACTCCATCTAGTATGGGTAACGATAAACTGAAGTGGGAAACATCAGAGCAGACCGACTTGGGTATTGATGCGCTCCTCTTCGCTGGCAGAATGAACTTCAGCATGGACTATTTCGTGAAGAAGACCAAGGACTTGCTCGTGAGTGGTACCACTCCATCTTTGGTTATCGGCGGTACTACATCTCCTATCAATGCTGGTAACGTAAGCAACAAGGGATTCGAGTTTGAACTCGGTTGGAGAGACAACATCGGTGATTTCAGCTACAGTGTACGTGGCAACCTCGCTACCTTGAAGAACGAGGTTACTTATCTCGACCCATCCTTGACTCGTTTGCAGGGTACTACCTTTATGAATGTGCCTCTCACATACTTCGAGAAGGGCTATCCTGTGTATTACTTCCGTGGCTATAAGTTTACAGGCATAGACCCAAAGACGGGCGATCCAACTTTTGCCGACCTGAACGATAGTGGTGATTTGACCGATGATGACAAGATGGACTTGGGTAGTGCCATTCCAGACTTCACCTATGGTATCACCTTGACCGCAGCTTACAAAGGTTTCGACTTGGCAGTATTTGGTTCTGGTGCATCAGGCAACAAGATATTCAACTGTATCAACCGTACCGACTTCCCTATGGTCAACAAGATGAAGGAACTCTTCTATGACGACCGTTGGACGGAGAGCAATCCTAATGGAAGCAAGCCACGTGCTGGTGCCAACAATATGGACAAGTATGCTACATCCAGCGCAATGGTATATGATGGATCTTATTTCAAGATTAAGCAGATTCAGTTGGGCTACAGTTTGCCGAAGACTCTTCTCAAGAAGGTAGCAATCAGTAACTTGCGCCTCTATGTGTCTCTTGATGACTTCTTCACCATCACCAAGTACCCAGGCTTCGACCCTGAGGTTTCTACCAATGATGTAGTGGGTATGGGTATCGACAAAGGCGGTTATCCAACCTCAAGGAAGGTAGTGATGGGCTTCAACTTGGAGTTCTAAGGTCTGGAGGTTCATATAACTAACACTATACATAATATATAATAACATTAGGAAATTATGAAAAAGAATATCATATATAGTCTGCTTCTCGTTGTGGCAGTGTTATTTGCCGGTTGTGAAGACAGACTCGATATAGCAAAGCATGGCAATATGGGTGGTCAGGATGATTTCTACAAGACCAATGAGCAGACCGAGCAGGCGGTGGCTGCCATGTATAGCCGTGTGAAGGGATTGTATTTTAGTTGGTTCTTTACCAAGAATCTGCTTTCGGATGATGCTTGGTGTGGCGGTGGTAATCGTGGCGACAACAACTTCCACGAGCAGTTGAATGAATATACCTTCGATTCTAGCAACAGTAATATCGAGGGCCTGTTCTCTGGTCTCTATGGTGTCATCTATCAGTCAAACCTCGTCATAGAGAAGGTGGCTAATGATACGGAAGTCAAGAAACGTGCCATAGCCGAGGCTTATTTCTTCCGTGCTTGGGCTAACTTCGAGCTGGTTACTCTTTGGGGTACAGCTCCATTGGTAGATCATCTCTTGGCTACAGATGAGTACCGTCAGCCAAACAGTACTCCAGAGGCACTTTGGGCTATTGTGGAGGCAGACTTGAAAAAGGCTATCGGTATGAATGCCTTGCCTTCCAAGAAGAACAAGGACGATCAGGAGACGGGTATGCGTGTTACCCAGGAAGTGGCAAAGGCTTATTTGGGCAAGGCTTATCTCTTCCAGAAGAAGTATCAGGAGGCTGCATCCGTACTCAATGAGGTGGTGGATTCCAAAAAGTACGACCTCTTCCGTGGCGACTATGACATGCAGTTTCATGCCGTCAACAACAACAACTGTGAGTCTATGCTCGAATTGCAGTCGCGTAACGACCAGGAGCAGGCTTGGTCCTGGTATGACTTTACCTTCGTGATGCAAGGATGGCGTACTGGCAATATGACGTTCGAAGGAAAGGCTGCCGACGAAGTGGCTCAGGGAACCTGGGGCTTCTTGAACCCTCGCAAGTCTCTCTATGATGCATTTGTAAAAGCAGAGGGCAAGAATGGATATCGTTTGCAGAAGACCCTGCTCAACAGTGATCAGATGGCAGCATACGGTGTGAAGTTGGAGCCTGGTCAGTACCTCTATGGATGTGAAGGATACCTCTTCTTTAAGAACCGCATATTGAAGAGTGACAACATCATGGATAATCCCGGGTTCCAGGTAGTGCAATATACCGACCGAAAGATTATGCGTTATGCCGAAGTTCTCCTTCTGGCTGCCGAGGCAAACTTACAGGCTGGTCAGCCAGACAAGGCTCTCTATGACATCAACCAGATTCGTGAACGTGCCAAGGAAACTCCATTGACTAGCGTTACCTTGGACGACATCAAGACGGAGAAGCGCTTGGAACTCTGTCTGGAAAGTACCCGATTCCAGGACTTGGTACGTTGGGGTGATGCCAAGAAAGCCTTGGCTTCACAGGGTAAGGAAATTCCTAACTACTCTTCCAAGGGCGTAAGTTGGGATTTCACCAATTCTACTTTCGGATTCCAAGACAAGCACATGTTGCTTCCTATTCCTTTGAAGGAAAGAGAATTGAATCCTAATATCCAGCAGAATACGGGATGGTAATATTGAAAAAGATAATAGAGTTTGGGTAATTAATATAAAAAGTAAAACGTTATATCCAATGAAAAGATTTTCGATATTAGCAATAACATTGTGTGCGTTTTGTGGCAGTGCTTCGGCACAGCAAGCCCTCTTCGGAGGGCAAATGCCACAGTCTCCTGAGATTCATGCAGACAAGACCGTTACTTTCCGCTGCATTGCACCAGAGGCACATAAAGTACAGATAACAGGTGACTTCTTGCCAACCAAGAAAGTTGATACCCCGATGGGTAAGTATGATATGCCTGGAGTAGCCGATTTGAAGAAGGATGAGAAGGGTGTGTGGTCATTTACAACCACTGCTCCTTTGGCACCAGAGCTTTATAGCTATACAATGATGGTGGATGGCGCCAGTGTTACCGACCATCTCAACGTCTATACCGTGCGTGACATCGCCAACGTTTCCAACTATTTCTTGATAGGTGGGGGAAAGGCAGATCTCTACAAGGTCAACAAGGTAGCGCATGGAACCGTATCAAAGGTCTGGTATGATGATGCCAAAGCTGGCCTTACTCGCCGTATGACAGTATATACTCCTGCTGGTTACGAGACCAGCAAGCAGAAATATCCTGTGCTTTATCTCTTGCATGGCATCGGTGGCGACGAGGAAGCGTGGATGGATTTGGGACGTGCTTCGCAAATCCTCGATAACCTCATTGCGCAAGGCAAGGCGAAGCCAATGATCGTCGTCATGACCAATGGCAATATCTCTCAGGAGGCAGCTCCAGGACAGACTTCGGATAATCTGATAGTACCTACATTGGGATTGCCTAAGACCATGGAGGGCTCTTTCGAGGTATCTTTCCCTGAGGTAGTGAAGTTTGTGGATGCCCGTTATCGCACTTTGGCAAATAGTCAGAACCGTGCCATAGCAGGTTTGTCTATGGGTGGATTCCATTCCCTCTATATTTCCATCAACAATCCTAAGACCTTTGGTTATGTAGGTTTATTCTCGGCAGCCATTGGCAAGGAACAAAGAAGTGGTGGCGCCAACGAGTACATCTATGATAACTTCGACAAGAAGTTGGCAGACTTGTTTGCTGCCAAGCCAAAGCTCTTCTGGATTGGTATCGGCAACACCGACTTCCTCTTTAAGGACAATACTGCCTTAAGAGAGAAACTGACCAAGAACCATTATCCGTTCACCTATATGGAGACCGATGGCGGTCATATCTGGCGCAACTGGCGCATCTACCTGGGTGAGTTTGCCCAGAAAATCTTTAAGTAACTTCAAATAACATCACAATGAAAAAGATAACATTTTTGGCAACAGCCTTGCTCTTGAGTATGAGCAGCTTTGCACAGCAAGCTTTGTTCGACAACGTACCTGTGGTATCTCCAGAGGTAAACGCCAACCATACAGTAACCTTCCGTCTCAAGGCTCCCAATGCACAGAAAGTGCAGATTACGGGCGACTTCTTGCCTACCAAGCAGATTGATACCCCTGTGGGAAAGTATGATGCACCGGGAGTGGCAGACTTGGTGAAGGATGACAAGGGAGTATGGAGCTTTACCAGCACTAATCTTTCTCCTGAGCTTTATTCTTATAATCTCATCTTGGATGGTGTGAAGATTGTGGATCCAGGAAGCGTCTATATCACTCGTGACATCACTTCGGAAACCAATATTTTTATCTTGTCTGACAAGAAAGGCGACTGTGGTGACCTCTATACCGTTAACGAAGTGCCTCACGGAAATGTGTCTAAGGTATGGTATGATAGTCCTACGCTCAAGATGCAGCGTCGTATGACGGTCTATACTCCAGCAGGTTATGACAAGGGCAAGGATTATCCTGTACTCTATCTGCTCCATGGCGCTGGTGGCGATGAGGATGCCTGGACTACTTTAGGACGTGCACAGCATATTCTTGATAATTTGATTGCCACGGGCAAGGCAAAGCCTATGGTCGTGGTGATGACCAATGGCAACCCTAACTGTCAGGCTGCTCCTGGCGAATGGTCGGCAGGTATGTATGTGCCTTCTTTCAATGGTTACCAAGGTGCCAAGGCGGTGGCTACGATGGATGAGAGCTTCCCTGATGTGATGAACTATGTGGAGAGCCATTACAAGGTGGGCAAGGATAAGGCGCATCGTGCCATCTGCGGTTTGTCAATGGGTGGTGGACACTCCTTTGACATCTCTCGCCGTTTCCCTAATAAGTTTGATTACGTTGGTCTCTTCTCCGCTGGTTTGCATGTGGGAAAGACTGGCGATTTTCGCACCGATTTCTATAAGATGCTGCAAGAGGACGAGGAGGCGAAGCAGCAGTTGGCAACCTTGTTTAAGAACAAGCCAAAATTGTATTGGATAGGTATGGGAAAGACCGACTTCTTGTATAAGAGTACAGCCGGCTTGCGTCGCTATTTCGATGAGAAGGGGTATAAATATACCTATATGGAGACCGAGGGCGGCCACATCTGGCGCAACTGGCGTGTGTATCTTACAGAGTTCGCACAGAAGATTTTCAAATGATAAAATAAGTTTTTCAAGTAATAGCTTAATAAAATATTTTTTTTAAAACAAGGTATAGACAATGATAAAACAATTATTAGTTTCTTCATGTGTGCTTTTTTCTGCGACTTTCGTAGTGCAAGCACAGAACCCGAAGTTGGGTGTGTCTCCTATCCAGGATGTCATCAATGCGATGACTCTCGATGAGAAGATTCAGTTGGTGGTAGGTTCTTCGGGTAAGTATGAGAGCCAGATGGAGGCTACCATTGGTAACCAAGGTCAGTTGGTACAGGGTGCCGCAGGTCAGGTGAATGGTATTGAGCGTCTGGGCATTCCAGCTACGGTTGTAGCCGATGGTCCTGCTGGTCTTCGCATCGACCCTAAGCGCAAGAATACCGATAAGACATTCTACTGTACCCACTTCCCTGTGGCTACAGTGATGAGCTCTACCTGGAACAAAGACTTGGTGTATTCCGTAGGTACCTCTATGGGAGACGAGGTGAAGCATTATGGCGTAGATGTCTTGTTGGCACCTGCTACCAATATTATGCGTAATCCTCTTTGTGGTCGTAACTTTGAGTATTATTCAGAAGACCCATTGTTGGCTGGTACCATTTGTGCTGCTATGGTGAATGGTATCGAGAGCAACGATGTCGGTACTTCGTTGAAGCACTTCGCACTGAACAACCAGGAGACCAATCGTACTCGTAACAATGTTATCGGTAATCCACGTACTTTCCGTGAGATTTACTTGAAACCTTTCGAAATCGTTATCAAGGAGGCTCAGCCTTGGACAGTGATGACTTCTTACAATCTCATCAATGGTACGATGTCTAGTGAGCGTTGTGACTTGATAACAGAGATTCTTCGCCATGAGTGGGGATTCAAGGGTATGGTGATGACCGACTGGTTTGGTGGTATTAGCGCAGCTGCCCAGATGGAAGCGGGTAACGACCTGTTGATGCCAGGTAAGGCAGACCAGGTGAAGGAGATTCGCAAGGCTGTGCTCAATGGTCGCCTGTCGATGGAAATCCTCGACCGCAATGTACGCCATATCTTGGAGTATATCATGCAGACTCCTCGTTTCAAGCAGTATGTTGCTGACAACAACCCTGATTTGAAGGGACATGCTTTGGTAGCTCGCAATGCCGCTACCGAGGGAATGGTGTTATTGAAGAATAACAAGAATGTATTGCCACTCGTTCAGAAGATTAAGAACATCGCTCTCTTCGGCAATACTTCTTATGATTTCATAGCTGGTGGTACTGGTTCCGGCAATGTTAACCATGCTTATGTGGTAAGTTTGTTGGATGGTTTGAAGAATGCTGGCTATCAGGTGGATGGCGACATCCAGAAGTCATACATAGAGTATGCTCCAAAGGCAAAGGCAAATTTGCCAAAGCCAAAGAATCCTTTGGAGGCTTTCTTGCCTGGTCACTTCATCCCTGAGATGAGCCTTGCTGAATTGAATATGTCTGCTGCCGTCAAGAACAACGATTTGGCAATCATCACTATTGGTAAGTCGTCTGGTGAGTTCTTGGATCGAAAGATTTCTGATAGCTTCAATCTTACCAAGGAGGAGAAGGATATGATTTCTGGCGTTTGCAACGCTTTCCATAAGGCTGGTAAGAAGGTGGTTGTCATCTTGAATGTTTGTGGCGTTATTGAGACCAAGAGTTGGATTGGCGGTCCTGATGCTGTATTGCTGTCTTGGTTGCCTGGTCAGGAGGGTGGTAACTGTGTTGCTGACATCTTGACGGGTAAGGAGAATCCTTCTGGTCGTCTTCCTATGACATGGCCTGTAAGTTATAACGATGTTCCTTCTAAGGCTGATTTCCCTAACCCTGAGACTGTCAAGGTTGACGATGTGCTTGGTATGTTCATGGGCAAGGGCATCGGTAGCAAGGGTGACGTGAAGAATGTGGATTACACCGAGTATAATGATGGTGTTTATGTAGGTTATCGTTATTACCAGACTAAGAATGTGCCTGTATCTTTTCCTTTTGGTTATGGTATGAGCTATACTACCTTTAAGTATGGCAAACCTGTGGTAACGAAGGATGCACAGGGCAATATCAAGGTCCTGGTGACTGTGAAGAATGCTGGTAAGGTAGCTGGTAAGGAAGTTGTTCAGGTATATGTGGCAGCTCCTGGCAAGGATATGGATAAACCAACCAGGGAACTTCGTGGTTTCGCCAAGACTAAGAAATTGCAGCCTGGTGAGTCGGAGACTGTTACTATCGACATTCCATACAAGAACCTGGCTTCTTTCAATGAGGTTGATAGTCAGTGGCAGGTTGAGGCTGGTAATTACAAGGTGATGGTGGCAAAGAATGCTGCCGATCTCAAGCCTCTCACTACCGTGATTACTGAGGAAGCTGGTGTAACCGAGAAGGTTCGCCCTTGCTTGCTCAAGGAAGTAAAGTAGCTCTATTAAAGATAAAGCTCAATAACAAAAGAGCTTGATGGTAATAAAGCTTTTAATGATATATAAAAAGAGGGTGCGCTATCAACTGACGGCGCACCCTCTTTTTATATTTTATGGATTTTTGTAAGTCTCTGCACGGTTATACTATCCAGAGATGGAATCCCTTCTGCTCCAAGGCTCCCTTGATTTCCTTTACATGTTCAGAATCGCGAGTCTCCATGGTGAGTCGGAGTACGCAGGCATTCACCTTGTTGCGATTGGCAGAACGGTCGTGATGAACTCCCGTGATGTTTCCGCCAAGGCTTGCGATGACGGATGCTACCTCAACCAATTCGCCTGGCTTATCGTCAAGCTCCATCTCGATGGTGCAGAGACGGCCGCTCTTGACCAGACCACGGTTGATGACACGGTTCAGGATGGTCACGTCGATGTTGCCGCCACTCACCACGCAGATGGTTTTCTTTCCCTTGACAGGTATCTTGTTGTACATCACGGCAGCCACGCTTGCCGCACCTGCACCCTCAGCTACCATCTTTTCGCTCTCTATAAGTTTCAGAATGGCTGCACAGATTTCATCTTCGCTCACGGTTACGATTTCGTCTACATAGTTGGAGCAGGTTTCGAAGGTAATCTTTCCCGGTTCCTTCACGGCAATACCATCAGCAACGGTCGCTACAGAAGGCAACTTCTCCTGTTTATGATCGTGCAGACTCTGTACCATACTTGCTGCTCCTTCTGCCTGAACACCATAAACCTTAACTTTAGGATTCAGTGATTTAATGGCAAAGGCAATACCGGAAATCAAACCGCCACCACCAACTGGTACTACTACAGCTTCTACTTCAGGCAGCTGGTCGAGGATTTCCAATCCGATGGTGCCCTGACCGGCAATGACGTTCTCATCATCGAAAGGATGAACGAAGGTGTAGCCATGCTCATCTTTCAGTTCCAGCGCCTTCTGGTAGGCATCATCATAGACGCCAGGTACCAGACAGACTTCAGCACCCAGTCGCTTGGTGGCTTCTACCTTGGAGATAGGAGCACCTTCAGGCAGACAGATGAGGCTCTTAACGCCCATGGCTGTAGCTCCCAGCGCTACACCCTGTGCATGGTTGCCCGCAGAACAGGCTATCACACCCTTCGCCTTTTCTTCATCGGTGAGTTGTGAAATCTTATAGTAAGCACCACGAATCTTGAACGAACCGGTCTTCTGCAGGCACTCTGGTTTCAAATAAACATCACTCTCTGGGTTGATTCTTGGCGTGTGAACCAGCTCAGTCTTTCTTATTACCTTGCTCAGCACGAAGCGAGCCTTATAGAAATTGTCAAGTTGTAACATAACTGCTGATATGTGTATAGTTTATTTCGTGCAAAGTTACTATTATTTGAAGAAAATACAAAATAATTCGGTTTAATTTTTGTTTATTCGATAATATTGCTTAACTTTGCCGATGTAATTAAGCATAAAAACATAGTAACAAATAAACTAATTACTTTTATCTGGAAATGAAGAAAAACGTTTTAGTAGTAGCGCTGGCATTGATGGCAAGCATCGGTGCATACGCAGAGAAGAATACTGTCAGCTCTCCTGATGGTAAGTTGAATGTCGTGGTGGAAGACCGCGATGGTAAACTCTATTATTCCATCGACTATGCAGGCAAGCGAATGATGGAGGAATCACAGCTCGGACTCCTTGCCAATGTAGGCGATTTCAGTCAGGGCTTGACCTATCAGGGTAAGAATGAGATAAAGGTGGAGAAGAGCTATGACCTCCGCACCGCCAAGGTTTCGCATGTAGATTATCATGCCAACCAGCTCAACGTGACTTATCTCAATGGCAGGAAAGAACCCATGACCGTTACCTTCAATGTGTCCAACAATGACGTGGCTTTCCGTTATACCTTTGATGGCTTGAAGGCACAGCATATTATTATTAATGAGGAGAAGACGGCATTCAATTTGCCAAAGATTTCCACCTCTTTCCTCTGCCCACAGTCGGATCCGCTCATCGGTTTCGCCCGAACCAAGCCAAGTTATGAGGAGGATTACAAGCCAGATGCTCCGCTCACAGCCAAGTCGGGTTATGGTCAGGGCTATACTTTCCCATGCCTTTTCAAGGTAGGTGGCGATGGCTGGGTATTGGTCAGTGAGACGGGTACTCACGGCAACTATCCGGGTTGTCATATCAGCGATTACGATGCTGCTAAGGGTTATCAGATCGCCTTCCCAATGGAGAAAGAGGCTGATGGCATCGGTTCTACATCGGGCACCTTCATCCTTCCGGGTTCCACTCCATGGCGAACCATCACCATGGGTTCTGATTTGAAGCCTCTGGTAGAGACCACCATTCCATACGATGTAGTAGAGCCTCGCTATGAGGCATCCCAGAAGTATGGTGTGGGAAAATATGCCTGGAGCTGGCTCATCTGGCAGGATGGCTCCTGCAACTATAACGACCAGAAGCTGTTCATCGACCTGGCTGCTACCATGGGATATGAATATGTGCTGGTTGATGCACTCTGGGATACGCAGATTGGCAGAGACAAGATAGCAGAGTTGAGCAAGTATGCGCAGAGCAAGAATGTGAGTCTGATGCTCTGGTATAATTCCAATGGTGTGGCAAACGATGCACCTCAGGGACCTCGTGGCATCATGGATAACATCGTGGCCCGCAAGAAGGAGATGGCCTGGATGAAGAGTATCGGCATCAAGGGTATCAAGGTAGATTTCTTCGGTGGCGACAAGCAGCATACCATGCAGCAGTATGAAGACATCCTCAGCGATGCCAACGATTACGGCATTCACGTTATCTTCCATGGCTGCACCCTGCCAAGAGGTTGGGAGCGCATGTATCCAAACTATATTTCCAGTGAGGCTGTATTGGCTTCAGAGAATGTATTCTTCTCTGATTATCATGCCAAGCAGGAGGGCTTTGAGCTGACCATGCATCCATTCTGCCGCAATGCCGTGGCTGCGATGGATTGGGGTGGTACCATCATGAACAAATACTTGTCTCGTGACAACAAGAGTCGTCATCGTCGTTATACCACCGATGTTTTCGAGATGGCATCGGCTATCATGAACCAGGCTGCCATCCAGTGCATCGCCATCTATCCGAATAATCTCTCTGAGCTTCCTCAGCACGAGATTGATTTCCTGAAGAGCGTTCCTACGACCTGGGATGAGACCAAATTCATCGCCGGTTATCCTGGAAAATATGCCGTTGTTGCCCGTCGCCATGGTGATAAATGGTATGTTGCCGGTTTGAACGGCACCGACCAGGTGATGAAGCTCACCCTGAATCTGCCAATGCTTGCCGGCAAGAGCGTTACCTATTATCATGAAACAGCCAGCAAGGACAAGAAGGCTCTCTGGCCTGTTTCTCAGATGAAGACCGTAAAGGTGGATAAGAAGGGAAACCTGAAGGTGGAAATGCAGCCTAAGGGTGGACTGATTGTTGAAAAGTAAAAAGGTAAAAAAGTAAAAAGGAAGTAAAAAGGTAAAAAGGTAAAAAAGTAAAAAGGTAAAAAGAAACTAGGGAGATTATACCCCGCTAGGCTTTTTTACCTTTTTACTTTTTTACCTTTAAAAATCCTTTTTACAGAAATGTTCCAAAGCAGCAGCTACGCCATCTTCTTCATTGGAAAGCGTGATGTAGTCGGCTTCGGCTCTAACCTCTGGTGCTGCATTCTGCATGGCTACACCCATGCCTGCCAGTTTCAGCATGCTCAGGTCGTTGTAGCCATCTCCGAAAGCAATCATATCGGCTGGGGTGAGATTGATTTTCGACAGAAGGCGGAGCAGGGACTTTGCCTTGTCGATGCCTTTAGGAACCAGTTCCAGGAAGAATGGGGCTGAACGGAAGATGTCCATCCTGTCGCCCAGAATCTCAGAAAGCTCGTTTTCTGCCTTGAGCATATCTGCCGGGTCGCCTGTCATGAGGAGCTTGGTAGGGTGAGGCTCCAGGGCTTCGAACAGGTTTTCTACCTTTCGGATGTTCATCTTGTTGATACGCGATTCTTCCTTCACATACTGGTCGTCGGGCATCTCGGTGATAATCTCGTTTTCGGCGTAGCCCAGCAGGGCATGGTTCTTCTCCTTCGCGTACCTATATAATATAGGTATCACCTCATCAGGCAGGAACTGGGCGAAGAGTTTTTCGCCAGTCTTGGCATTCACGATGTTGCCGCCATTATAAGATAGGATGTATCCGCCTCGCTTATCCAGTTCCAGACATTCCGCCACCGGTTCGATGCCGTAGGTCGGTCTGCCTGAAGCAAGGATGATAACAACACCCTCGGTTTCTGCCTGGAGCAGCGCTTCGCGGGTTTTCGGGGTAACCACCTTGTCGTGGTTGGTCAGGGTGCCATCCAGATCAAGAGCGATGGCACGGTATGGAAGATGATTCATATTTGATATATTATTGTATTTCTAATTTGACTGCAAAGGTAAGATAAAAAAACGATTGTAACAAAAAAAAGCGTTAAATATGATATAAATATAGGTGTTTGACTGATAATTACCTGCTTTTTATTGTTTATTATACACTATAGTCGGAAAGTTTTCTTATCTTTGCAACTGAAATAACAAACAATAATATAAAATTAATAAAACCTATTTGAAAATGAAGAGATTAATTTCTGCAGTATTGCTTTCGGCAGCCGTAGTTGTGCCAACCATGGCGAAGAATGCAAAGACATTGGGCAATGGTTATCCGTTTACTCAGGTTCCTTTCACCAGTGTGAAGATTTCACAGAATACTTTCTGGGGTGCCCGCTTGAAGGCTGCCCGCGAGGTAACTGTGCCATTGGCTTTCAGCAAGTGCGAGAGCGAGCACCGTTACAAGAACTTCGAGATGGCTGCTTATACCTTGCAGCATCCTAACCACCCGGGCTTGGATACCAAGGAGTGGGATGTGAGCAAGTTCATGGGCTTCTCTTTCGATGATACCGATGTTTATAAGACCATCGAAGGTGCCAGCTATATTCTCCAGACTTACCCTGACAAGAAGTTGAAGGCTTACATCGACAGTGTGCTCGATGTGGTGGGTGCTGCACAGGAGCCAGATGGCTATCTCTATACAGCCCGTACCATCAACCCAAAACATCCACACGGATGGTCGGGAAATAAGCGTTGGGTGAAGGATGAGGAATTGAGTCACGAGCTTTACAACCTCGGTCACATGGTAGATGCAGCCTGTGCTCACTATCAGGCTACGGGTAGCACCAAGTTCCTGAACATCGCCAAGCGCTATGCCGATTGCGTGGTAAGGGAAGTAGGTCCTAAGGCTGGACAGGCTACCATCGTTCCTGGACATCAGATTGCCGAGATGGCTTTGGCTCGTCTCTATACCTTGACCGGTGAGAAGAAGTATCTGGATGAGGCTAAGTATCTGCTCGATTATCGTGGCAAGACTCATATCCGCAACCCATATTCTCAGAGCCAGGCTCCTATCCTGGAGCAGAAAGAGGCTGTGGGTCATGCTGTTCGTGCCGGATATATGTATGCCGGTATCGCCGATGTGGCTGCCCTGACCAAGGATTCTGCCTATATGAAGGTGATTGACCGTATTTTCGAAAACATCATTGGTAAGAAATACTATCTTACAGGTGGTGTAGGTGCCCGCCATGCAGGTGAAGCTTTCGGCGAGAACTATGAGTTGCCAAACATGACTGCCTATAACGAGACCTGTGCAGCCATCTCTATGGTTTACCTTTTCGAACGTATGTTCCTGCTTCACGGCGAGAGCAAGTATATCGACTGCATGGAGCGTACCTTATATAATGGTGTCATATCTGGTATGAGCATGGACGGTGGTAGATTCTTCTATCCAAACCCATTGTCTAGCGATGGCAAGTACAAGTTCAATGCCGATGGCAATACTACCCGCCAGCCTTGGTTCGGATGTGCCTGCTGCCCAAGTAATTTGAGCCGCTTCATCCCTTCTGTTCCTGGCTATCTCTATGGCGTGAAGGATAACAATATCTACGTTAACCTCTTTGCCGGCAATACATCTACCATCAGGGTAAATGGTAAGGATGTGGTTCTGGAGGAGACTACCGAGTATCCTTGGAATGGCGATATCAAGATTGCTGTGAAGAAGAGCGGTGTGAAGAATGCCAACCTCCTGGTCCGTATTCCTGGATGGGTTCGCAATCAGGTGGTGCCTAGCGATCTTTATAAGTATAGCGATGCCGAGAAGCCTGCTTACACAGTAACCGTAAACGGCAAGGCTGTAGAGGCTGATCTCGATGCCAACAAGGGTTATCTGCCTGTCAAGAACATCAAGAAGGGTGATGTCATCCGCATCCACTTCGATATGCCTATCCGTACAGTTGTAGCTAACGGTAAGGTAGCAGATGATAAGGGCAAGGTTGCCGTAGAGCGTGGACCATTGGTATATTGCGCTGAGGCTGTGGATAATCAGAATGAGCCAGTGCTCCGTGCCGTCATGGCCAAGAAGCCTGCTTTCTCTGTGGTGGATAACTACAGCATTCAGAACACCGAGACCAAGGGTGCTCCAGCCTTCTCTGTCAAGGCTATCCAGACCTCTTCTCAGGTGCTCGATCAGGCTGCTGATGGCACCGTTTCTGTCAAGAACCAGAAGCTCACTCTGATTCCTTATTATGCTTGGAATCATCGTGGTGCCAATCAGATGAATGTCTGGTTCTATCAGAACTTGAATGTATTGGACAAATAATAAATAGTTTTTTAAAATCAAGAAGAGGGTGCGTCATGGACTTATGATACACCCTCTCTATATTTTATCTATAGCAAGGGTGTCATATATATTGGCATCAATAAGGTCTGTCCATCTTTTTTAAAATCTTTCGTATATAATAGGTATCTTTTGTCGATTCTATCAGAGAACTTCAGGCAAAACTCATCTAGCGACTTGTGACTGTTATATCCTGACGATTTCACTTCTATCGGATAAATCTTCTTGCCACGAGATAGCAAGAAATCTATCTCGTAGTTCTTGTGGCTTGTTGCATGGGGAAATGTGTAATAGAACAGTTTGTTTCCTGATGCGGTAAGCATTTGGGCAACGAGATTTTCATAGGCATACCCCATATCGCTACTCAGTTTATCACTCAACAACTTTTCGTAAATGGTGTTCTCCGTGTAGTCTTTATCCCAAAAAGCAAGTGTGACGAATAGCCCTGTGTCTCCAACAAACATTTTATAGTAGTCTTCGTCACTATGTAATGAAAAACCAACATTGGGATCATTTGCGTGATAGGCGAAATTGACTACCATGCTGTCTTTCATGTCTGCCAAGACTCCCATAAGGTTCTTTCTGCCTGCATCATCTAATACGCTTGCTACCTGGTATCTGGCTGAATTTTTGTTTAATTCGGAAGGGATGTTCTCGAATAACTTGGCAGCTCTTCCTGTTTTGTCAATCTTTCTAAAGTCGTCAATATAAAGTTCTATGATTTCTCGTTTTACGGCATCTGTTTTGCTCAGATTGTTGGTGTCTAAGTACTCGTTTACGGCTTGTGGCATTCCGCCTACGAGCATATATAGACGAAGGTTGCGCATAGCTTCTCGATGCGCTGCTCCCAATGGAACTTTTGCATCGAAAAACTGCTTGAGTAGGGGAAATGTAGCAGTATCGCCCATTGCCCATCGAAATTCCTCGTAGTCCATCGGATAGAGATCCAAACGTGTCTCTTCGCTTGGAATCAAAATGTTTTCTACATTCTTTTTGATGCTGATAAGAGAGCCTGTCTCTATGTAGTCGTATCTTCCGTCTGCTACTAGGTATTTGATGGCTTGCCGAGCTTGTGGGCACATTTGTACTTCATCGAAAATGATGGCTGATTTGCGTGGTTCCAAGATTACTTGGTAGATTGATTGGAGGCGTAAAAATATGTAGTTCAAGTCCATGAGGTTGTCAAACAACTGTTTCACTTCCTTAGATGCTTGTGCGAAATCTATAAGGATATAGCTTTTGTATTCTTTTTCTGCGAAAGCTTTGGCTACCGTTGACTTTCCTACACGGCGTGCTCCTTTGAGCAAGAGAGCTGTGCTACCATTTCTCTCTAGCTTCCATTCGAGCATTTTGTCGTATACTTTTCTTTTAAAAATTCTTTTTCTCATAACTTGCTGATTTTGAGCGCAAAGATACATATAAGTTCCAAATCCCCCAAATGTTTTTTGTTAAAATGTTCCAAATCCCCCAAATGTTTTTTGCTAAGATGTTCCAAATCCCCCAAATGTTTGACCCATAATGTAGCAGTTCCCCAAAGTGGACACAAAAAATGATTATTAATTATTTATATTTTTAAAAGTACACATATCTATCAAATTTCGTTCCTTTTCATTTGCAAAAGTAGACAATCTCATCCATATTTGCAAGTTTTTCTTTATAAAAGTGAACATTATTCTTTATTTTTCTCATTTCCAGCCATTTTCTTCCGTTCTGTGATGAACTTCGGTGTTGCATTAGCCTCTCGCTTCCCAAAAGTGTCCTTTCTTGGAAGCTCCCCTTTATAAAACCTCTTCCTGTAATTATTTGGCGTATCATAGCCGATAGCATAACATGGTCTTTTCTCATTGTAATAATCCACGTATGCGTCCAAGGCCTCCTCGAACTCCTCTCTTGAATTACATGTCTCAATCTTGAAGTCTATGAACAATTCCTCTTTTATCCATCCGTTGAGGGATTCGTTCACAGGGTTGTCTGTAGGCTTTCCTGCCCTGGACATAGACCTCACAATCAAGGTGTCCTTTATCAGCTCATTATAGGCGAGCGAAGCATACACGCTACCTTGGTCCGTATGAAGAACAGTTGGCTCATCTGTGCCCTTCAACAGGTTGATGACATCATTTAGCCCATCAATGTACTGGTCTCTATGTCCACGTCTCTCAGCCACATGCCACGTTAGGATTTCTTTCGTAAAGACATCGAAATACATGGTCAACTCAAAGAAGAACCAAGAGTATTTGATGACTGTCATGTCAGAGACGATAACTTGTCGAGGTCTGTCTACCGTGTCCCACGTGGAATAAATGAGGTTGGGGTACTTATCCTTTACCTTACGTGGTTTGTAATGTATCTTGTGTCTCGTTTGTGACTGAATACCAAGATATTGGAAGCATTTATAAGAGAAATTGTCGCTGATACTCAACTGTAAATTGATTCTTATGTACGCTGCCACCCACCTGTAGCCATGTGTAGGGTGTTCCGAGTGTATGTCCTCAACCACACCCACCATGAACTCACGATTGATCTCACGGGATGAAGGCTCTCTTCTAAGCCACTTGTAATACCCCGACCGACTTACTCCCATCATCTTGCAGATATCCTTGACAGGATACTCGTGCGATAGCATGTCCACTATTTTGAACTCTTCATTTTTAAACGAACATACTCCGTTTGCCCATCCTCGTTCTGCCTCACCAGATATTTTTTTTTGAGCCGTTCATTCTCAATACGCAAGCGTAGGATTTCTCGCTTATACCCCTCCTTGGTTTTGTCAATGCCCTCAGGAAGTATGTTCCCAATCTCAGCATCAGCACGAGCCAACCCCTCTATGCCTGCTTCTTCATATTGCTTCAGCCACTTCTTAAAAGAAGTTTCCGAGACATTGTTTGCCCTGCAGAAATCACTGAGCTTAACTTTGGAGTTTCCCTTGAACTTACGAATCAAGAACTCCTTTTCCAATGGATTTAAATGCTTTGCCATAAAAAGTTTCCTTTCTGGTGAATACTTGACGATAAGATAACCGTGCTTCGGCAAGTTGTGTGCCCTTACGTTCGGGCTACGCCCTCTCTACAGGGCACACAACTCTATCTGCTTGCAAAGGTAATCATTTTCCATCAGTTTTCCACCTTTCTGTGTCTACTTTTTGAGGGGCAGCATAAATAATGCTTCTTCGTACCCTCATCGCTCTATTTCATGCAGTTTGCTCCTAAGCAGGCAGTACTGACATTAAATGAAGCTCAGAAGAAAAAGGTGGAGAATATGGGCAGATTCATCACTACGATGTATATCAACGACCTTACCTTCGTGAATTTCTCGGATGCCCAGGCTCAGAATGTTCCGAATATCAACATCCTCTTTCCTTATGGAGCCTATCTCCAGAATGAGCAGATGATGCAGCTGGCGGCATACGTGGCAAAGAAATATCTGTATATGCAGAAGCCTTCTGAGCTTTACCGGAAATAGCCAACTGGCAAAATATAAACAGCCAACTGGCAAAACGCAAACAGCCGACTAGCGCAAGAGTCGCTAGTCGGCTGTTTTACTGGAACAGTTATCGAAACCTCCTTTATTTTGTTTTCGTATAGGCTTCCTGCCAAATACTCTTCACTCTTCACCAAAAGCCCCGAATCCCCTGTGTTTATCGGCATTCCGAGGGGTGAAGAGTATTCGGGCACTCTTCACCTACTCTTCACCACTCTTCACCCTTCAGTTCTGGCTGATTTGCAATCCACCTATCAGTCTTTCTCCTCTGTTTCCGTTTCTGAAGGTGAAGAGTGGTGAAGAGTGGGTGAAGAGATAAAAACAACTCTTCACCCCTCGGAATGCCGATAAACACAGGGGTTTCCGGCCGAAAGGTGAAGAGTGAAGAGTATTTTGATGATAGCTTCGTTTATTTCTTAAACAGTCTTTGGTTTCGCATTCCAAACCAAAAGTGTCAATAGTACAGACATCAAAGCTGCACCAATCCAGAAATAATTGATGTAGGTAAAGTCGTAGGTCTCTACGCCATTTACCAGATGCTTGTTGCCCTCGATGAGCAGACCGCTCATAATGTCTTGGATACCGGCACCAATGTAGCTTGCCACGCCGACAACACCAAGAGCTGCACCTGCTGCGTTCTTAGGAGCTAAATCTACGGCCATAAGACCACCGAGGAAACAAATCAGAACGCCGATTCCTAGTCCGAATAATACCATAGCAATAACATCAATATAAAAATGAACACCTGGTACTAATAAGAATAAACATAGCGCCAAAACATTCATCAAGCCAAAGACCAAAGCCGGTATGTTTCTTGATCCTTTGAATAATTTGTCTGAGATTAAACCTGAAGCAACTGTTCCTACAATACCACAAACAGAACTGATGGAAATAATAAAGCTTGCGTCAAGAGTAGAATATCCCTTCATCGTCTCCAGATAAAAGACTCCCCAACTGTTTACAGCATATCTACTTATATACATAAACGCACTTGCTAAAGCTAGAATCCATATAGCAGGACTACATAAGACGGTCTTCTGACTTGCGTTGAAATCTGCCTTGTTCTTTTCTTCTTTTTTAGAAGTCGCATCCTCTAATAAATAGCCATACTTCTGAGGTGTATCTTTCATTAACCATTGCATAATGAAAAAATAAGCAATGCCGATTAAGCCTGCTCCAATCAATCCATATCGCCACCCAAAATTAGTAGCAAGAATAGCAATGGATATGAAAGTGATAGCCTCACCTAAATTATGACTTGCGCTCCAATAACCATAATAAGTACCACGATTTGATGCATCAAACCAGCGGGATAGGGATACTACTCCAGATGCTGCTCCCATAGATTGGAAATATCCATTGATTCCCCAAAGTACTGCGAACACGATAAACGAATTGGTGAATCCAAGCGCCAAGTTTATCAAAGCCGAAATCAAAAGACCTGTTGACATCAACTTTTTCACATTACTTCTATCTGCTATAAAACCATTACAGAATTTACCTATAGCATAAGTAAAGAACAAGCAAGAGCCTATGATACCTATTTCTGTTTCTGTAAAAACACCATCATCAACCATTGGTTTACGAATTACATTCATGCTTAAACGACAAACGTAATACATACCATATCCCAAAGTTGCAGTAAGGAATGAAATAAGGCGTATTTTTTTGAACCGAGCACTATCTGTACTCGGTTCTTTAGCTGCTTCTGGAATTTTATAATAATCTATGATTTTCTTCCACATAACATTTAATCATGAAGGTTGCGAGAACGCAAATAATCCAATAAGTACTGAGGTCTATCTGTTTGTATAATTCTAGCTCCCAGAGTATCTATGAGATAACCATATCCCTTATTAGGGTCTTGTAAAGACATATCATCATCATGTCCTCCTGCCATAGTATCCCATAAGGTATTATACCAAATCAAAGATTTACCTTTCATTTTCTTTGGCAATGACAATGGAAGTTTATTCTCATCACTCTTAAACAACAATTCAAAAGCCACAGGATTCATATCCTTCATAAACTTGTTGAGTTGCTGCTCTGCATTAGACTTGTCCAAATTTACAATAGGCATATAGATAACATCATTCAGATATGAGCCATAAAGTTCCTTCACTTGTTCAGCAGACTTTGTTCCTTTCATGATAATCTGCTTTGTCGTACCAGTCTTTTTCATCAATTCGTAAACCTGCTCGAAATATCTGTCTGCCTTGTCAAGGTTCAGCATAATCTTACCACGAGCATGCACAAGTGCCTCTTCCAAAGTTGGTACTCTATGGATGGTACGGATATTACATCCGTTCTTCAAGTGAGTCTTTGCAATAGAATCATAGGTCAACTCGGAAATTGTACCTTTACCCGTTGTGGTACGGTCAATCTTTGGATCGTGCATCAAAATCAAGACCCCATCCTTGGTTCTCTGCAAGTCTATCTCGACAATGTCAACGCCCATTTTGATTGCATTGTCTATCGCCTCCAAAGAGTTTTCAGGAAAGTTACGCCAGTCACCACGATGTGAAGCCACAATCACTGAAGACTCATCACGATTCAAGAGTTTAGCGCGAATCTTGCTAACTCTGTCTTGTGCAAAGATATTTGCACTGCATACAATTGCTAAAAGCAATAATAAAACTTTCTGTTTCATATTTTTGGTTAGTTAAAATTTAACACGTATTACACGAAAGAAGCAAAAAAATTATCTTCTTCCTTTCTTTTTCAAATAATCCAGCAATAAGAATGAGTTATCGCAGAAGATGATGTTTGCTCCTTTGTCTAGAAGCCAACCATAACTTCCATCGGGATCATCCAAAGCCATCTCATCATCATGACCACCATTAAAAGTATCCCAAAGTGAGTTATACCAGATACGATAGCCATGCTTCTTCATTTCTTCCGCACGATTTAAGATAGGATAGTCATCTCTCTTGAAAGACAAGCTCATAATTGGAGTCTTAATATGATTCATATAATCATCCAACTTTTGGTCATCAGTTTTGCCATTACAAACAACAACTGGGCTAAAGATACACCCTTTCAAGAGTTTAGCATATTTCTCCTCATATACCTTACTATTAAAAGTACCACGGAAGATACACTGCTTCAGCATCTTGTGCTTATGAATAATTTCTAAGACTTTCTCCTTACAAGGTTGCCATTTATCAATCTGAATATATACCTTTCCTTTACAAAGCTCCAAGACTTCGTCTAGAGTTGGTACTTTCTGACGAGTAATAACACCTATCGGAGATTTCAAATTCAGTTTTTTAATTTCTTCCAAAGTATAATCAGAAACCAATCCCGTACCGGTGGTAGTTCTATCCACAGTATCATCATGCATCATTACAATGGCACTATCCTTAGTCATATGGACATCAATCTCCACACCATCAATGCCACCATCTATACATTGCTTATATGCCTGAAGAGAGTTTTCTGGTGCGCCTCTCCAATTTCCGCGATGTGCAAAAATCATCACATAATTAGACTTTCCCCCATCATACATCTTTTTCTGAAGGAAATCAAAACCTTTGTTTTGTGCAGACACGTTCAATATAAAGAACATGCTCACCAAAGTAACAATGATATTTCTCATCTCATTATAATATTAGAGGTTAGTGGGACTAGCCCACTAACCATATCAGTTTAATTAAAATTCGTACTATCCGTCCAACCAGGATTCTGTGTCAACTTACCACCAGTTAAGACTCTTTCACTTGCTGGAATTGGCCAAAGATAATCTCTATTCTCATCCCAAGTTATAGTAATCTGGCTAAATGGATAGATGTATCCGGAAGTACCATTAGATAGCTCCAAGTCCTTGCCAATTTTCTTAGCAGTACCCTTAAAGGTACCCTTATCAGTTGTGTACAATAACAGATCTTTCTTTCCATCATTATCCATGTCGTATTGTCCTTCTGATGGGAAATAACAACCATAGAAAGGTTTTGTCAACTGCTGACCTTCTTTCCAACGGAATATATCCCACAGACGGAATCCCTCCAAAGGCATTTCAACAGTACGTTCACGACGAATCTCCAGGATTACACCAGTATTGGTACTTCTTGTCACGTTAGGATAATATTTCAACATCAATGGGTCTGGATTGGCATTAGCCGCACTCATGTTGAGATGTGGCATTCTTGCTCTGTCACGAATTTTATTGATAGAAACATCCAAGTCATTTTGTGTTAATGTACCTAACTCTGCCTTAGCTTCAGCATAGTTCAAATACACTTCGGCTGTCCTAAACAAAGACCAATCTGTAAATGCCTTATTTGCGCCATCATATTTAGACTCTGCAATATACTTAATCGGTTGATACCCTGTTAGAGCATTTAAGTTGTTTGCTGTCACCTTTGTTGCGCCTTTCTGAATGTAACCTGGGCATAAAACTGTTTGAGCCATACGAGGGTCACGATTGCTAGTTTCTGCTACAAAGTCATCTGTTTCCCAGCCTTGTTTGTCAGTATAGCGAGAGCCATCTGCCATTAAATAGTGATTCATGAATCGCTTGGTAAAACCTTGGCGAGAATTCTTGATAGCAAAAGGAACACCATGCATTACATTTGCATCAGAACTATATCTTCTTGCCAAGATGACTTCATCAGAACAAGCATCCAAACTATTAAACAAGGAGCGATAAGGAGTATCACCTGTTGTATAAAGTTTGTAACCACTATTCTTGATAAAGTTTTCACCAGCATCAACTACTTGATTCAGATACTTTTCTGCATTAGGCATATTACGATATTTACGATAAGTTCCCTCATACAGAGCTGCACGAGTCTTAAGGGCTAATGCTGTCCATTTCGTTACGTAATAGACACTCTTGGTTGACGGAAGCATGTTTATTGCCTTGTCAAGGTCCTCCATGACATGATCCATAATAACTTCACGATCATCACGTGCTTTAGCCAAAAGTTCATCTTGGTCAGAATTCAAGACTTGGTCATACCAAGGTACATCTCCATATCTTCTGACTTTAACATAATAGAAGTATGCTCTCATAAAGTAAGCAACTCCATCATTTTCCTTACGACCAACTTCGTCTTTGCATCTATCTGAATGCTGTAAATAATAGTTTATAGAACGAAGTTGTGTCCAGTTCCAACCATTTTCATCAGCAGCAGAACGTTGCCCAAGCAAAGTAGCACCTAACTCGGTATCAATATTGTCATCCGCATTGATGCCAATCACGTCATCTGCACCTTCCAACTGGCTATAAAATCCATCTGTCCATAATTTCAATTCTCGTGTAGAACTAAAATAGGTCTCAGGACTCATTGGGTCTTCAGGGGACATATCCAACAAACTATCACAAGATGTTAAGCTTGTAATGAGTAAAGCAGCCCCCAATATATTTATTAACTTTTTCATTGTTATTACCTTTTTATATTTAGAATTTTATATCAAGACCAAAAGAGAATGATTTAGAATAACTATAACCAACTCCCGAACCAGAATTATATGATGAAGCATAAATCATTTCTGGATCAACCGTCTTGCAGTACTTCTTCAATGGAGACCAATAGAATAAGTTCTCTGCTGTAAAATATACTCTCAAAGAATTGATAATTTTCTTGCTAATAGGAATTATATAACCTACAGTCAAATTCTTCAAGCGCAAATAAGCAGCATTTTGTAAATATCTATCATTAACAACACCCAATGCGCCTCCACTATAAGACGCATATCCTCGAGGACGTGGGAAATAAGCTCCCTGGTTATCTTCGCTCCAAACATTATCCGTGAAATCCTTGTGGATGAATGACAGTGAAGGGAAAGAATATGGTCCCCAGAAATCATATGCATAGGTTGTAGGATACCAATTGCGTTTACCTACACCTTGGAAGAATGCATTAAAATCAATTCCGTTCCAATCTGCTCCCAAACGGAAAGAATAAGAATAGCGTGGTAAGCTATTACCAATAATTCTCTTGTCTCCTGGGTCTGCAACTGTACCAGAGCCTTCAGAAATAACATTATCACCATCCAAATCCATGAATTTTACATCACCTGCCATCAAATGGTTATCTTTCTTAGAGCTGTATACACGACCGTTAACAGCCTTATCGTTAATCTTTGCCTGATAAGCTGCTGCTTCTTCATCCGTTGCAAAAAGACCTGCTACCTTATAGCCCCAAATCTCACCTAAAGTCATTCCTTCATAATAATCAGAAATCAACTTATCAGGATTGTTAAATTTGGTAATCTTTGACTTGTAATCTCCGATTGTCGCTGATACATTATAATGGAATGGCTTGCCTGCTAAATTAAATTTATCTTGCCATCCAATATACAATTCCCATCCATTTGTTCTCAAATCTGCACAGTTTTCTTTTGGAGTAGTTGCTCCAAATACAGATGGTAATGTTATAGAATGGGTTAGCATGTCTTTGGTGTCACGGATGTAAATATCCGCTGTCAAAGTTAATTTACTATCCAAGAAACCCAAATCCAAACCCCAGTTGTAGGTAGAAACTGTCTCCCAAGTTAAAGATGAAGATAACGGAGAAGACACACTTGCATAATATGCCTTGTTCAAACCGTCAAATGTATAAGACATCTTGTTGTCTGTATAAATCTGGTCAAAATAAGCATAGTTGTTTACTTGCTGGTTTCCAAGACTACCTACAGAGAAACGGAACTTAGCATTATTTACTACAGGCAATAACTTATTCCAGAATTTCTCAGAACTCATTCGCCAACCAATTGAAGCAGAAGGGAAAAATCCCCAGCGGTCTTTTGACGCAAACTTAGAAGTTCCATCCCATCGGCCGCTAATCTCAGCCAAATATTTACCTTCATAGTCGTAATTGACTCTGGCAAAATATCCTAAGGTTCTATATGCAGATATGTCATGTCCAACAGTAGTTTCACCTTGTGCGACGGTGAAAGAAGATAAATCTTTAGAAAGAAGATCATTCTTTTTTACAGATAAATCTGTTGTTCTATAATCCTCATATTGACCACCTGCTACAACCTTAAAGTTATGCTTTTTGTCCCATATATGAGTATAGGTACCATATATATTCAGGTTGTTGTCGTCTATCTGCATGTGCCCTTCCTGATAGTAATCTGTTATAGTACCAGAAGTAAATGTTGAAGTTGCTCCCTCTGCGCGTGAATACTCAAAAGGCATGCTTCTTCTCTTATAAATGTAATTTCTGTTATTATAAGCGTATGAAGCCGTCAAGACCAAATCGTCAAATACTTTATAATCAAGTTGATTTGCAACAATCCAGTACTTGTTTTCACGAGAGTTGCGCGCCTCGTTTGCTGTCAGGAAACCTGCATGGCCAGAGCCCAAAGGTGAATTGGAGGTCAATTGGTTTGTATACTGTACAACAGAGCCATCAGGATTTCTTGGTACGAAAGAAGACAAAATGTTTGACTGCAAACTAGAAATAGTCTGCTGCTCATTATAGAAACCTGCATATTTGTAGGCCGTTTTGTTATAATTGAAATTAACAGAATACGTCAAATGTTTAGACAACTTGGCATTCAGTTTTCCTCTAAAGGATACATTCTGATAATTATCTTTGTAGATATTAAAGATACCATCCTGTGTAAAGAAACGGCCGCTTGCAAAATAATTAACCTTATCATTACCACCTGTCACAGAAACATTATGCTCCTGCTCTGGTCTTGTTTTACGATAGAAATAATCATACCAGTCAAAGTTGCCATAATAATAATACTTTCCGTCATCGCCAACTACGGTCCATGGTCTATCTGGATTTTCGGTCTTATCATTACGTCTATCATAAAGCATCTGCAAATCTTTGTCTGTATAATTTGCCATCAATTTGCCTTGGTAAGCCTCATAGAATTGGTTGACAAGATTTACATGGTCATAACCTGTATGAATGAAATCTGTTGATGTTGTATTCTGTTTCCAACCTACGCGACCATTATATGATATGGAAGCTTTACCTTCTGAGTCTTTTCCACTCTTTGTAGTAATCAAAATAACACCAGAAGAGGCTTTGGCACCATAAATTGCAGAAGCAGAAGCATCTTTCAAAACTGAGATAGATTCAATGTCATTAGGATTTATCTGGCTCAAGTTGACCTCCATGCCATCAGCCAACACCAATGGACTACCTCCATTAATGGAAGCGACACCACGAATGTCAATGCTATAACCAGAATCCAAGCTTCCTGAATTAAAAGTCAAGTTTACAGAAGGATCTGCACCTTGTAATGCGCCAGCTGCATTTGATACTGGGCGATTGTTTATGTCATCTGCAGTAATCATTGACACAGCACCAGTTAAATTAGCTTTCTTCTGAGTACCATAACCAACAACTACAACTTCGCTCAATACCTTATTATCATCTGCCAGGTTAACATTGATTACTTCGCGACCATTTACCTTGATGTCCTGGTCCTTGCAGCCAATGTATGATACAGCCAACATACCGTCGGCAGGAATCTCGATGGTATAGTTTCCGTCAAGATCGGTTACAACACCATTGTTGGTGGTACCTTTCTCCATGACGGTAGCGCCGATAACTGGCTCGCCAGTTTCGTCTTTCACTACACCACGTACCTTGATTTTCTTGCCATGAGCCTGAGATTTAGCTTTTTGCTGAGGCTTGATGACGATGTAGTTGCCTTCCATCTCATAGGTAAAATTGGTACCTTTGAGCAATTGGTTCAACATACCAAAGACATCATCACTTTTCTTGGTTAATGTAACCGAACGGTTAGCATCCAACTGTGAGGAGTTGTAGGCAATCTTGTACTTAGATTCCTTTTCAATCTTCTCAAAAGCTGACTTAAGCGTTACCTTGTTTGAGCTGAAGCTGACGTTCTGAGCCGAAAGGGTCATCTGGCCTGCCAGGAGCAAACAGAAGCATGACGCAGAGATTCGTTTAAGATTCATACTTTATCTTTTTAAGTTAATAATAATTTGCTTGTTACGTCTTGAAGACAACGGAAAAGAGAGTTACACCCAATTACAAAACTGTTAAAATGAAGTTTTTCTGAAAAAAATGTCTTGTGTTCGCAAACAATTGTGTTTTTCTTTTTTATTTTCTCACCTATAATATATGATTGACTTTTTTCTTGCAAAGCATCACATATCCAGAACTAATGGTTGCCGAAAGAAAAGCAAGGTAAAGGGCAGAAACTCCCAGTTCAGTATGATTTCCTGAACTGGGAGTTCTTGCCCTTGTCTTCTTTCGATTGAGTATCTTAAATGTAGGATCTAAATTGCATATTGTCCTACTGTCGGAATATTTAGATGAGCCTGTAATCCCATAGCATGAAGTACTCGGGAAATAGTATTGAGTGTAAGGTTCTTGCCATTCTCAATCTTAGATATCTGTCCCTTCTTTACTCCGATAAGATTGCCTAACTGTTCTTGCGTAAGTTTTTTGTTTTTACGAGCCTCCTTAATAGCTTCACCAATTAAGAATGTGTTGATTTCATCCTCAAATTGATCACGATGAGGAGTTCCAATCTTTCCAACATGCTTATCTAGCATTTCTTCTTCACTATAAAATTTCATTTCTTCCATAGTCACTTTCTTTTCATTTTAAAATATAATGCTCTGATTTCCTCTGCTCGCTTTATCTGTTGCTTTGGCGTTTTTTGCACCTTCTTGATAAACCCATGGGTAGCTACGACTAATGAATTAGTTGAAGTGTCCCAAAAAGCAAGCAAACGATATTGGATTCCATCATATTTTGTACGGAATTCCCATATATCAGTTCCTTCCAGTTTTTTAAAGAGTTTAGGATTTAAGACATATTTAGCCTTTCGGATATTTGACAATATCTTATCCTTTGCTTTTTGTGAAAGACTTTCCAAAAAGTCGTCAGCGTCTTTTGAAAACAGAACTTTAAATCTTTCTTTCATTATCTGTCTTATATTTAAAACATGTGCAAATATAAGCAAAAGAATCTATATATGGAAACTTTTGGGAAGGTTATTAACTATTTATAACGATTTTTCTCAATTCCCGCTCGTACTGCGCAGCATCCTCAAAGCAGATGGCCTGCATTCCGAAACGCTGGGCGGCTTCTACATTCTCTATTCTGTCGTCAGCAAAAAGGCATTCTTCCGGTTTCAGATTGTACTTCTGGCAGATTCTTTCGTAAATCGCCCTGTCGGGTTTGATGATTTTCTCTTCTGAAGAAATCACCTGTCCTTCCAGAAGTTGGAAGATGGGATATTGTGCCATCGTTTCGTGAACCTTGGTGCACCAGTTGGAAAGTCCGTAAAGGTGGTAGCCTTCTGCCTTCAACTGGGTCAGCAAGGTGCGCATACCTTCTTTTTCGCCCCTTACAAAATCGTTAAAGCGCTGGGCTACGGTTGCTATTTCTTCCTTATATTGCGGCATGATCTGCTGCATCTTGCAGAAGGTTTCTTCGAAAGAATCTCCGCGATCCATATTCTCATTCCACTTGCCGTCTATCAGGAGATGATAGAATTCTTCAGCCTGTTCGTGGGTCTTGAATATCTGGTCAAGCGTTTCAAAGTATTCGTAATTTACGAGTACTTTTCCAAAATCAAAAATCAAATTCTTTATCATGATATTTCCAGTTTATGTTATTATTTCTGTTTTCATATCCCGTGCAGAGATACTCTTTTATGAAAAAAGGCGCATCATTTTTATATAATGCGCCTTTTGTTTACCTATTATAATATATGCCTACCTGATGATTACTTCATCTTTCTTCACTTCATATTCCAGACCAGGAACCAGGTTCTTCAGGACAAACATGGCTCCCGAGAGGGTTTCGCCACGGTTGAAATGAACTGTAACCTTCGTCTTCTGGTGAATCTTTGAACGGAAGGTGAATTTCACTCCGTATGCATTACCCAGAATCTTACCAGCTTCTGCCAGCGTTACATCGTTCAGGTCAATCTCCTTGTTGCGCCAGCTTGTACCATCTTCTTCGGCCGAAACCTTGCGGAGGTTTACTGCCTTGGTCTTTACATTATATACTAACTGGTCGTTAGGCTTCATGCTGTAAACCTTGTCTTCCTGACCTATGATGCGGA